>NZ_JBXWRZ010000008.1:0-119319 GCF_059613165.1 Ruegeria sp. BHSB172 | reverse complement strand
ATAGGCAAACAGGAAGCCCAGCCCCGAGGCCGCGATGTCATAGGTCGCTACCCGGCCGCGCAGCAGGTCGGGGCGGGTGCGCATCGCGTCCAGCAGGGCAAAGCGGCTGCGCGGCACCTCCAGATCGTCCAGACGGTCCTTGTTGTAGACGATGACGGCGGGTTCGGTGGTAATCCCCCACAGCTCGTCCCGCCAGCGCCGGGCCGGGGGCAGCGCCTGCGTCAGGGCCGAGCTGTAGCGATGGGCGCAGGCGGCATTGACCAGCCAGACCATCTGCTGAACGGCCGAGGAAAACACCGCATCCGCCGGGCTGTCGCCGGTCTTGCAGGCCGTCTTGCTGTGCTGGAACAGCGCGTTCGAGCCCCATTGTTCATAGGTGATGGTCAGGTCGGGGTTTTGCACCGCGAACTGCTCCATCACCGGGCGGATGATGCCGATATCCGTGGTCGAGCGCACCAGCAGGGGGGCAGGCCCGGTGCCGAATTCGGTCACCGCCTCCTGCGCTGCAGTGCGGGTAGCAGGCATCAGCAGACACAGGGCCAGCGGGATCAGAAACCGTATCATGCGCCTGTTCCTTCGGTGGCCGCCGGAAAGCTGAGCGATACGCGAAACCCGTCATCGGTGCGGGTCATCTCGACGGTGCCGTCAAAGGCCTCGGCGGTGGATTTGACGATCGACAGGCCCAGCCCGCTGCTGTCCTCGCCCGAGCCTGCGTTGCGGTTGAACCGGTCGCCCAGCCGGGCGGATACCGACTTGTCCGGCCCCGGGCCGCTGTCGCGCACCCACAGAACGGCGCGGCCACCGTCCAAGCTGGCCCCGATGCTGACCGGGGCCTTGCCATGGCGGAGCGCGTTGCCCAGCAGGTTCTTGGTGGCTTCGCCCAGCGAAAACGCATCGCCCCGCACCCAGACCGGGTCTTCCCCGATTTTCAGATGCACCTCGACGCCGGGGGCGATCACCTCGTGGTCGCTCTGCTCCAGCGCCTCGAGCGCCACTTCGCGCAGATCGACCGGCAGGCGCGGGGCGCTGTCGATGCGGTGGATGACCATCGCGCGCGACAAAAGCTGATCCAGTAGCGTGCCCAATGACCGGGTACGGGTCAGCAGCCGGTCCAGCGCCCGGCGCCCGGCGGGGCTGTCGGGGTCGGCTTGGGCGATCTCTGCCTGCACCCGGATCGCTGCGACTGGGGTGCGCAACTGATGCGCGGTGTCGGCGATCAGGTTGCGCATCGACAGAACCTGCCGGTCCAGCCGCCCCATGAACCGATTCATCGCCGCGATCATGACCTGCAGTTCGCGCGGCAGCCGGTCGCTGGCCACGGGCGTCAGGTCATAGGGGTCTCGGCGGATCAGGTCATCCGACATCGCCTCGAGCGGGTGCAGCGCCGAACGGGTGACGAACCACGACATGATCAGCAGCAACGCGCCGGCCACCGCCATCGGCAGCAGGGCATCGAGCATCAGGCCGGTGGTCATCGCGCGCCGTGCCAGCAAGGTCTGCCCGACCACGATTTCGACTTCGCCGGAAAAGTCCCGCTCGGCGAACAGGCGGGGCAGTCGGACGAACCGGGCCGGTTCCCCGTTCAAGTCGGCCGCGAAATACTGGGCCGACTGGTTGACGGGCTGCGGGGGCGCGATCACCGTGTCCGGGTCCAGCCCGGTGATAAAGCGCCCGTCGGGCCCGCGCACCGCGTAATAGATCCGGTCATCCGGGGCTTGGGCCAGCAGCTCAAACGCTGAAACGGGAAGGTCGACGATGGGCTGGCCGTCCTGGATGCGCACGGATTCGGCGATGTCGCTGGCCGCGCCCAGCAGCAGCCTGTCATAGGCCTGACGCGCCGCCAGCCGGCCGTTGGCCCAGATCGACAGGCCGACCAGCACGCCGCCCAGAACAAGGATCAGCATCACCGCGCTCAGCACCCGGGCGGTCAGGCTGTGGGGCAGGGGCGGCCTAACCATGCAGGCCGATCCGGTACCCGACCCCGCGCTGGGTGGTGATGGCCACGCCGCTACCCAAGAATTTCTTGCGCAGCCGGGCGATATACAGCTCGATCGCGTTCACGCCCACATCGGCATCCTCGAACCCATAGAGTGAGTCGTACAGCCGCGCCTTGGACAGGAACTGCCCCTCGTGCCGGATCAGGGCATCCAGCACGGCGGCCTCGCGCGCGGTCAGGTTCAGGCGTTTGCCGCCCAGCGTGGCGCTTCGGTCCTTGGGGGCATAGACTAGCGGGCCCAGCGTGATCTGCTCGCTCTTGCGGTCGGCGTCGCGGCGTACCAGCGCGCGCAGCCGCGCCTCGAGCTCGCGCTGGTCGAAGGGTTTGCCCAGGTAATCGTCGGCCCCTTTGTCCAGCGCGGCGACCCGGTCCTCGACCGCGGTCAGCGCGGTCAGCATCAGAACCGGCGTGCGGTCTCCGGCGGCGCGGATCCGGTCCAGAAAGCCCAGGCCCGACCCGTCGGGCAGGTTGATGTCCAGCAGGATCGCGTCATAGGACTGGACCGCGCGGAAATCATGGGCCGCCTCGACCGAGGTCGCCAGATCGCACACCACACCGGAGCGGCCCAGATGGGCCACGACGCCCTCGGCCAGATCCTCGGCATCCTCGATCATCAATACGCGCATGGCCCCCCCCGAAACGCCCGTCGCATCGTGACAGGTTCGCGACAGCATTATTCGGTAAAGAAAACCAACCTGCAAGAAAGGGCTGCGCCACGCGGCCCCTGCGGGGATCGGTTTCGGCCGCACACAAGACGGCCAGAATGACCTGAGGAGGAGAACCGAATGAAACTGTTTGGAACCGGCGGCGTCGTAGCCGCCGCAGTCTTTGCCCTGACTGGCTTTGCCGCCAACGCGGCGGAATGCATCGCTCCGGCCAACCCGGGCGGGGGATGGGATTTCACCTGCCGTCAGGTGGGCAAGTCGCTGCAGGATCTGGGCCTGATCGACCAGACCATGCAGGTGGTGAACCTGGCCGGTGGCGGCGGGGGCGTGGCCTTTGCCGAGGTGGTGAACAAGCGCAATGACGACAACGAACTGATTGTCGCCGCAAGCGCCGCAACCGCAACTCGTCTGGCCCAGGGCGCCTATCCGGGCAACACCATGGATCAGGTCCGCTGGCTGGCCGCGATCGGCGCCGATTATGGCGTGATCGCCGTGGCTGCCGACAGCCCGGTCAATACCCTGCCCGAGCTGCTGGACCAGATCAAAGCCGACCCGTCCTCGGTTTCGGTCGCGGGCGGCTCGGCCGTGGGCGGCTGGGACCACCTGAAGGTGCTGATCGCGGCCAACGCCTATGGCATCGACGATGTCCGCTCGGTCAAATACATCGCGTTTGACGGCGGCGGCGAGGCGGTGACCCAGCTGCTGGCCGGTTCGGTCCAGGCCTTCACCGGCGATATCTCCGAGGCCAAGGGCTTCGTGGATTCCGGCGACATCAAGGTGATCGCGGTTCTGGCGCCCGAGCGTCTGCCTGGCGAATTCGCCGATTTCCCGACCGCCAAGGAACAGGGTGTGGATGCCATCGGTGCGAACTGGCGCGGTTTCTATGCCCCCGGCGGCATGTCGGACGAGGCCTACAATGACTGGGTGTCCAAGATCGGTCAGCTCTATGCCTCGGACGAGTGGAAAGAAGTGATGGCCGCCAACGGCCTGGCCCCGCTGGACCTGCAGGGCGAAGACTTCCAGAACTTCGTCGCTGACTCGGTGGCCCAGATCCAGGCGATCTCGAAAGAGATCGGGATCATCAAGTAACCGCACCACTCACGTGCAGGCGGGTGCCGCAACCGTGTGGCGCCCGCACTTTTTCATCCCGAACAACAGGAGACACCGATGAGTGACCGCATCTTCGGGGTCGTCGGGCTGCTTCTCGCCATCGGATTCGCGATATCCGCCCTGGCGATCGAAGAAAGCTTTCTGTCCGATGCCGTTGGGCCCAAGGCCTTTCCTTTGATCATCGCCGCCATTCTGGGCGTGTCCAGCGCCATCATCGCGCTGCGCCCGGATGCCGAACCCGAATGGCCCGCGCTGGGCCGGCTGGTCGAGGTCGGCGCCGCCGTGGTCGTTCTGATCCTGTATGCCGAACTGCTGCCGGTTGCGGGGTTCGTCATCGCCACGGCCTTTGCCGCCACCTATCTAGCTTGGCGGCTGGGTTCGGGCCCGATCGAGTGCATCCTTGTCGGAATTGGCACTTCGCTGGGCATCTATGTCATTTTCCACCTGGTTCTGGGCCTGTCACTGGCCAAAGGGCCGCTGGGGTTCTAGGGGGGGCATCATGGAAACTCTTGCATCCTTGGGCGATGGGTTCGCCATCGCGCTGACCTGGCAGAACCTGATGCTGGCCCTGCTGGGCTGCTTTCTGGGTACGGTCATGGGCGCGCTGCCGGGGCTGGGCCCGTCGAACGGCGTGGCTATCCTGATCCCGCTGGCCTTCACGCTGGGGCTGGGCGCGACGCCCTCGCTGATCCTGCTGACCAGTGTCTATTACGGGGCGATGTACGGGGGGCGGATCTCGTCGATCCTGCTGAACATCCCCGGTGACGAGCCCGCGATGATGACCTGTCTTGACGGGCACCCCATGGCCAAGAAGGGCCTGGCGGGCGAGGCGCTGTCGTTGTCGGGAATCGCCTCGTTCGTGGGTGCGTTCCTGGCGACCTGGGGCCTAATCGTGCTGGCGCCGCAGCTGGTCAAGATCGCCCTGCTGTTCGGCCCGGCTGAATATTTCGCCCTGTTCGCGCTGGCCTTCATGACGTTGGGCGGCGTGTCTTCGACCAACCAGGCGAAATCGGCCTTTGCCGCCGCGCTGGGCCTTGGGCTTGCGACCATCGGGGTGGACACCCAGACCGGCGTGCCGCGCTTTACCTTCGGCGAAGTGCATCTGTATGACGGGCTGGATTTTCTGGTGGCCATCGTCGGCCTGTTCGCCCTGTCCGAGGTGTTCATCTTTCTGGAACATCGCCATGGAGGGTCCGATGCCGAGGGCCGCAAGCTGAACATCGGCAAGCTGTATCCGCCGATGTCGATGATCAAAAGCTGCACGCCCACGATGCTGCGCACCTCGTTTCTGGGCTTCATCGCGGGGGTTCTGCCGGGCGCGGGCGCCTCTTTGGGGTCGTTCATTTCCTACACGATGGAAAAGCGGCTGGTGGACAAGGAGAACACCTTCGGCACCGGCGATCCGCGCGGCGTGGCCGCGCCCGAGGCCGGCAACAACGCCGCCGCCGGGGGCGCATTGGTGCCGATGCTGGCGCTGGGCGTGCCGGGGTCGGGCACCACGGCGGTGCTGCTGGCGGTGCTGCTGGCGTTGAACATCACGCCGGGGCCGCTGCTGTTCACCCAGAACCCGGATGTGGTCTGGGGGCTGGTGGCCGCGCTGTTCATCGCCAACTTCATGCTGCTGGCCATGAATATCCCGATGGTGGGCCTGTTCACCCGCGTGCTGATGATCCCGTCGCGCATCCTGATGCCGATCGTGGCCATGGTCAGCTTTGTCGGCATCTACGGCATTTCGGGGTCCACCTTCGATCTGCTGGTGATGATCGGGTTCGGCGTGATGGGCTGGGTCCTGCGCAAGCTGGACGTGCCGCTGGTCCCGATCATCCTGGGCACCCTGCTGGGCAACGCGATGGAGAACAACCTGCGCCGCGCCGTGACCATCGACAATGGCAACTGGTGGACCCTGATCGACAGCCCGTTGTCCATCGGGTTGTGGACCATCGCCGTGATCGG
Source organism: Ruegeria sp. BHSB172 (assembly GCF_059613165.1). Lineage (NCBI taxonomy): Bacteria > Pseudomonadati > Pseudomonadota > Alphaproteobacteria > Rhodobacterales > Roseobacteraceae > Ruegeria > Ruegeria sp. BHSB172. The sequence continues at coordinate 113,595 of NZ_JBXWRZ010000008.1, read as the reverse complement.
CTTCATCCTGCCGCTGATCGTGGGTGCGCGGGTCAAGGCCCGGATGCACCAGCGCCGCGACGAAGAAGGCGCGATCAGCGACTGACCGCCGCGCCATCCCGCCCTCCGCCCATCCGGGCGGGCGGCGGCCCTCGGGTGTCGGGTTGCGCTGTTGACGATTTTCCCGTGCAGGTTAGGCAGGACGGGTCCGCAGACGCAGGCAGCAGGCGAAGCCAGTGCCACAGGCAGCGCAGATTCTCGAGTTGGAACAGTGGCCGACGATCCGCCCGGATGACCGTCAGGCCATCCACCAACTCGTCACCGCGCTGGAATTCGCGCCTCCGGGTATGGTGCCTGTCGGGCCAAATTCGGACGCACAGGCCCAACTTGCGGCCCTGCGGGGCCCCGACTGCCACGAGGACCTTCTGGTGCCCGACCCGCCTGCACAAACGGTGAGCCGAGTGGATGCGGATCCTGTCGGCGCACTGTCTGCACCACGCGGTTTCGATCGGGCAGGTCATTTCGGGCCGGGTTCTGACGATCAACGGAACGGTTGCGGGCTCGGTGCTGCTGTTTGTGCCGGGGGCCGTCATCTACCTGGCCCCGGTGACCGGGTTGGGCATCCTGCTGGCCACTTTCACGTCGTCGATGCCCCAGTTCGGCCTGCTGGCGCTGCCGGTGCTGATCGTGATGAACCTGCTGTCGGGCAGCACGACCCCGATGGAAAGCATGCCGGACTGGCAGCGCATGGCGATGTAGGTGTCTCCCTCGACCCATTTCGTGGGTTTTGCCCAGGCCATCCTCTATCGCGGGGGCGGTCCTGCGATTGTCTGGCCGCAGATGGCGATCATGGCCGGTCTGGGGGCGGCCTTCTTCGCGCTGGCCTTGCGCCGGTTTCGTCAGTCGATGCCCTCGGCCCGTTGACCCGGCCCCGAGCCGAACCGTCCTGCGGAATGGCCGAGACCAATGTGTCCCACCGCGCGATCTGCCGAGTATTCTTGGGTCCAAAGAAGGATGGTGCCGGTGAAGGGACTCGAACCCCCGACCCCATCATTACGAATGACGTGCTCTACCAGCTGAGCTACACCGGCATCCTTCTTGCGTCATGGGCCGTGATGGCCCTGCGGATCCCTGCACCTTGTCCGACCGGGGCAATTGTGACCCGACGCGTCGGTGGAGGCGACCTCGGGGCGTCCCTTAAACCAAGGCTTGCCGCCTTGCAAGAGCGATTGGCGGCCTGACCCGCGACCTTGGGTCGGTGGCGCGGCGCAATCGGCCGCTTGATGAAAGACGCCCGGATTCAGGCGCGCCGTTCACCTATCGAAGCCACACCCAGCACCGATAGAACCTTGGCCTCGATATGCTCGGCGTTCATGCCTGCGACTGCGTACATGTCGGCGGGGTTGGCCTGGTCGATGAAAATGTCCGGCAGCACCATCGAGCGGTATTTCAGGCCGCGATCGAACACGCCCTCATCCGCCAGCAGTTGCGCCACGTGGCTGCCGAACCCGCCGATGGCGCCTTCCTCGATGGTGATCAGCGCCTCGTGGTTGGCGGCCAGGTCCAGGATCAGGTCGCGGTCCAACGGCTTGGCGAACCGGGCGTCGGCGATGGTCGGGGTGATACCGCGGGCGGCCAGCGATTCTGCGGCCTTCTGCACTTCGGCCAAGCGCGTCCCGAAGGACAAGATCGCCACCCGCGCCCCCGACTGGATCAGGCGGCCCTTGCCGATTTCCAGAAGCTGCCCACGTTCGGGCAGATCGACCCCCACGCCCTCGCCCCGCGGATAGCGGAATGCGATGGGGCCGTCGTCGTGGGCGGCGGCTGTGGCGACCATGTGCACCAGCTCGGCCTCGTCGGCGGCGGCCATCACCACCATGCCCGGCAGGTTGGACAGGTACGCGATGTCGAACGACCCGGCATGAGTCGCGCCATCAGCACCCACCAGCCCCGCGCGGTCGATGGCAAAGCGCACTGGCAGGCGCTGGATCGCCACGTCGTGCACCACCTGGTCATAGCCGCGCTGCAAAAACGTGGAATACATCGCGCAGAACGGTTTCAACCCGCCCGCCGCCAGCGCGGCCGAGAAGGTGACCCCGTGCTGCTCGGCAATCGCCACGTCGAAACAGCGCGATGGGTAGCGTTCGGCGAACAGGTTTAGCCCGGTACCGTCGGGCATCGCCGCGGTCACCGCCACGATCTTGTCGTCGCGGCTGGCCTCGTCCACCAGGGTCTTGCCGAAGACCGAGGTGTAGGACGGCGCGTTCGACGGCGCCTTCTGCTGCTTGCCGGTGACCACGTCGAACTTGGCGGTGGCATGGCCCTTGTCCCGGGCCTGCTCGGCCGGGGCATAGCCCTTGCCCTTTTTGGTCAGCGCGTGGATCAGTATTGGCCCGGTCGCCCGCGCCTTGACCGTGCGCAGAACCGGCAGTAGCTGGTCCAGGTCATGCCCGTCGATCGGGCCAACATAGGAGAATCCCAGCTCTTCGAACAGGGTGCCGCCCACCGCCATTCCTTTGAGCATTTCTTTGGCGCGCTTGGCGCCTTCGCGGAACGGTTCGGGCAGCAGAGACACCGCCCCCTTGGCCGCTGCTTTCAGATCGTGGAACGGCTCTTCGGCATAGATGCGCGAGAGATAGTTTGACATCGCACCCACGGGCGGGGCGATGCTCATCTCGTTGTCGTTCAGGATCACGATCAGGCGTTTTTTCAGGTGGCCGGCGTTGTTCATCGCCTCGAAGGCCATGCCGGCCGACATCGACCCGTCGCCGATCACCGCGATCGCGTCGCCCAGCCCCTCGGGTGTGACCCCGCCCAGGTCGCGGGCCACGGCAAAGCCCAGCGCCGCGCTGATCGAGGTCGAACTGTGCGCCGCGCCGAATGGGTCATAGGGGCTTTCGCTGCGTTTGGTGAACCCGCTGAGGCCGCCTTTCTGGCGCAGGGTGCGGATACGGTCGCGCCGCTCGGTCAGGATCTTGTGGGGATAGCACTGGTGCCCGACATCCCAGATGATCTTGTCGCGCGGCGTGTCGAACACCGCGTGCAGGGCCACGGTCAGCTCAACTACGCCCAGACCCGCGCCCAGGTGCCCGCCGGTCACCGACACGGCCGAGATCGTCTCGGCCCGCAACTCGTTTGCCAGCTGATGCAACTGCGCGTCCGAAAACTGCTTGAGATCCGCCGGGCGGTTCACAAGGTCCAGAAGCGGGGTGTTCGGACGGTCTGACATGGCATCCCTTACGGTTCAGCTTTCACGCGCAATAACGAAGCGGGCGGCTTCCTTCAAGGTTTCGGCCTGCGGTCCGTAGCCGTCCAGCGCGCCGCAGGCCTGCTCGACCAGCTCGGTCGCGCGGGCCTTGGCGGCGTCGAGGCCCAGCAGGGATACGAACGTCGCCTTGCCCGCCTGTGCGTCCTTCTGCAATCGTTTGCCCGCCTTTTCGCTGTCACCCTCCACATCAAGGATGTCGTCGGTAATTTGAAAGGCAAGGCCCAGCGCGCGGGAATATTGACGCATGCGTTGGACGTCCTCTCCGGCCAACCGGGCCCCGGCACAGGCCGACCATTCGATCAGCGCGCCGGTCTTGCCGGCCTGCAACCGGGTGATGTCCTCCAGCGAGAGCGGTTGCTGCGCCGTCTCGGCCGCAATGTCCAGCGCCTGCCCCAGCACCATGCCCTGCGCGCCTGCCGCCTGCGCCAGCGTCAGGGTCAGGTCGGCGCGAATCTCGGCCGGCCCCACTTCGGGGCGGGCGCACAGCTCGAATGCCAGCGCCTGCAAAGCGTCGCCAGCCAGAACCGCGATGCCATCGTTCCATTGCTTGTGCACGGTCGGGCGGCCGCGGCGCAGGTCGTCATCGTCCATGCAGGGCAGATCGTCATGCACGAGGCTATAGGCGTGCAGCGCCTCGATCCCGATCGCGGGCCAGATCGCGCAGGTCTCATCCATTCCGTGCAGTCGGGCGCTTTCCAGCACCAGAAATCCGCGCAGCCGCTTGCCGCCCTGCGTGGCATAGGCCATCGCCCGGGTGACATCGACATCGTCCAGCGCACCCAGAATCAGATCGAACTGCGCCTGGATCAGCGCCGCATCCTGCGCCAGCCTTTCGGAAAACATTACAGACCTTCGACAGGGGTCGTCCCGGTGGGCTGACCATCGGCATCCAGCGTGATGGCGGCCACTTTCTCCTCGGCGCGCTTCAGCTCTTCCTCGCAGCGTTTCTTCAGCTTGGCGCCGCGCTCGTACAGGGCGATCGACTGGTCCAGCGCCACGTCGCCGCGCTCCAGTTGGCCGACCACGGCCTCCAGCTCTTTCATCGCCTGCTCGAATGTCATCTGTTCAACGGGGGTCTCGGTCATCGGGCTGCCTTCATCAGTTCTTCAACATGGGCGCGTGTGGCTTTGGCCAGTGCGTTCAGATCATACCCACCTTCCAGAGTCGAGACGATACGGCCGTCACAGACCTCATCGGCAATGGCGCAGAGCTCGGCGGTGATCCAGGCGAAATCCTCGGTTTCCCAGTTCAGATTGGCGAGCGGATCCTCCTTGTGGGCATCGAACCCGGCAGAGATCACGATCAACTCGGGGCGGAAGCTGCGCAGCCGCGGGAACGCCTTGTCACGCCACGCCGCCCGCATTTCCGCGCCGCCCGTGCCTGGCGCCAAGGGCAGGTTGAGCACGTTGCCATGCGCACCGGTTTCATCAGGTCGCCCGCTTCCTGGCCAGAGTGGCATCTGCTGGCTTGTGATGACCAGCGCCCGCGGCTCGTCCCACAGAATGTCCTGCGTGCCGTTGCCATGGTGAACGTCGAAATCCACCACCGCCACGCGGGCCAGACCATGATGGTCCAGCGCGTGTTTCGCCGCCAGCGCTGCGTTTCCGAACAGGCAGAACCCCATGGCTGTCGCGGTCTCGGCGTGATGCCCGGGGGGGCGGATCGCGCAGAACGCGTTGCGGGCCTCTCCGCCCAGCACCATGTCCACGGCACGAACCACCGCCCCCGCCGCGCGATAGGCCGCGTCCACCGAGCCGGGCGACATGAAGGTGTCGGCGTCGATCTGCGTAAATCCCTCCGCCGGCCGCGCATCGCGGATGCTGCGGATGTAGCTTTCGGGATGGATGCGCAGCAGGTCGTCATCCGCCGCCAGCGGCGCCGTCACCCTGTTCAGATCCAGCGGTTGCAGCACGTGCAGGATGTGCTCCAGCCGCGCGACGCGCTCGGGGTGACCATCTGGTGTGACATGCCCGAGGCAATCTGCATGGGTCAGAAGTGCAGTTTTCATGGCTGTCCCCTGTTCATCTGGCCAACAAATATCCTCGCCGAAGGCAAGAATCGCCGCGCAGCGGCAAAATCAATCCGGCGCCAGCATATAGCCCGCGCCCCGCACCGTCTGCAGATAGCGCGGCTGCTTGGGGTCTTGCTCGATCTTGCGGCGCAGGCGCGTGATCTGCACGTCCACCGCACGCTCCTGCGCCTGCCCCTTGTCGCGCCCCAGATCCTCGACCAGCTTCGACCGGCTGATCGGCTCGCCCGGCTGGGCCGAAAAGATCTTCATCAACTGGCTTTCGGTGGCGGTCAGCCGCACCGGCTCTTCGCCCTGCCACATCTCGCCGCGTTCGATGTCATAGCGGATCGGCCCCAAATGCAGGATCTTGGTGGCCGTGTCCTGCGATGTGGTTTCCGGCATCCGCCGCAGGATTGCGTTGATCCGCAGCAGCAGTTCCTTGGGTTCGAACGGCTTGGCCAGGTAATCGTCTGCTCCGGCTTCCAACCCGGCGATCCGGTGCTCGGTCTCGCCGCGTGCCGTCAGCAGCAGAATCGGCGTGTCATGCGTCTCGCGCAGGGCACGGGTCAGGCTGACACCATCCTCGCCCGGCATCATCACATCCATCACGATCAGGTCGAAATCCAGCCCCGACAGGACCCGCCGCGCATGGGCGGCATCACGCGCCGCGGTCACAAGAAATCCGCTGCGCATCAAGAATTTCTTGAGCAGATCACGGATGCGTTCGTCGTCATCGACGATCAGAAGATGGGCGTCCACGTCGCTCATGAAGTTGAATCCCGCAGTTTCGTGTAAGCCCGACGCATATCAGCATCCATCATCGCTTCAAGAACCTTGCGGAACCCGGCAACCGCCTCGGGGCCGGCTTCCTTGTAGGCCGCGCGCATCCGGGCGCGCTGGGCGTCCGACAGCTGCGCCTCGAGCGCCTTGCCCTTTTCAGTCAGGTACAGGTGGCGTTCGCGCTTGTCGACGGTGCCGACCCGGCTCTCGACAAGGCCGTCGTCGATCAGCGTGCGCAGCACCCGGTTCAGCGACTGCTTGGTCACCCCCAGGATCGCCAGCAGGTTGTTCACCGTGGTGCCCGGCGCACGGTTGATGAAATGGATCGCCCGGTGATGCGCCCGGCCATAGGCCATTTCGCTCAGAATGCGGTCGGGGTCGGCGGTAAAGCCGCGATAGGCAAAGAACATCGCCTCGATCCCCTGCCGAAGCTGTTCATCTGTCAGAAACAACAGGCTTTCTCCGCCAAAGACCGGGGCGGGGCGGATCTCGGACATATCGGGCCTCATTCGTTACACGCCCCGACTTTAAGTCAGCGTTATTGACATTCCAAGGGCGGACAGGTATCGAATCGCAGTTTTTGCGCAATTTTGTGTCCGGGTCGGACCTAAGTGGCGCAACAATCGGAAATGTGACCCGGGTCAGGAGGTTTCGGATGGCGGGATATGACGATCGTGACGGTGTCATCTGGATGGATGGCGAATTTGTGCCCTGGCGCGATGCCAAGGTGCATGTCCTGACCCATGCGATGCACTATGCCAGCTCGGTCTTCGAGGGCGAGCGTGCCTATAACGGCAAGATCTTCAAAAGCCGCGAACATTCCGAGCGGTTGATCAAATCGGCCGAGGCGCTGGACATGCCGATGCCTTACACGGTTGATCAGATCGAGGCGGCCAAGGCCGAAACGCTCGAGAAAAGCGGCCTCAAGGACGCTTACGTGCGCGCGCTGGTCTGGCGCGGCTCGGGCGAGGATATGGGCGTGGCCTCGGCGCGCAACCCGGTGCGCATGGCCATCGCGGTCTGGCCCTGGGGCGCCTATTATGGCGATGCCAAGATGCAGGGCGCCAAGCTGGACATCGCCGAGTGGAAGCGGCCCAGCCCGGAAACCATCCCGGTCCATGCCAAGGCGGCGGGGCTGTACATGATCTGCACCATCTCCAAGCACAAGGCCGAGGCCAAGGGCTGTTCCGATGCCTTGTTCATGGATTACCGCGGCTATGTGGCCGAGGCGACCGGCGCCAACGTGTTTTTCGTAAAGGATGGCGAAGTGCATACGCCGCTGGCCGACTGCTTCCTGAACGGCATCACCCGCCAGACGGTGATCCAGATGCTGAAAGACAAAGGCATCACCGTACACGAACGCCACATCCTGCCCGAGGAGATGGCCGATTTCGAACAGTGCTGGTTGACCGGCACCGCGGCCGAGGTCACGCCGGTGGGCCAGATCGGCGAGTACACTTTCGAGGTCGGCGACCTGACCCGCGAGATCGCCAACGACTACGAACAGCTGGTCCGCAGCTGATGCATACGAAAAACGGGCGCCGTTGACGGGCGTCCGTTTTTTCTTTCGCGTCGAAATATTCAGAAATCGATGCCGCGCTGGGCCTTGATGCCGGCCTGAAACGGGTGCTTTTCTTCGGTCATTTCGGTGACCAGATCGGCATAGTCGCGCAGCGCCTGCGGCGCGTCGCGCCCGGTCAGAAACACGCTGGTCCGGTCCGAGCGCGCCTTCAGCCCCTCGATCACCGCGTACACCGACAGATATTCATAGCGCAGGGCGATGTTGATCTCGTCCAGCACCACAAGGTCATAGTCGCCGCTGGCCATCAGGTCGCGCGCCTTGTCGAAGGCGGCGGTGGCGGCGGCGATGTCGCGGTCGCGGTCCTGGGTGTCCCAGGTGAAGCCTTCGCCCATCGTGTGCCAGGTGACCAGTTCGCGCTCTTCGAAGAACCGCCGCTCGCCGGTCTTCCATTTGCCCTTGATGAACTGCACCACGGCGACCTTCTGGCCCCAGCCCAATGCGCGGATCACCACGCCGAACGCGGCCGAGGATTTGCCCTTGCCCTTGCCGGTGTTGATCAGCACCAGCCCGCGGCCGGGATCCACGGCCTCGGACACTTTCTTGCGGTGCTGGGCCTGCACCTGTTGCATCTTCTGTTTGTGGTCCTGTGCGTCGCTCATGGCAAAACCTCGTTGATTGTCCGCGCCAACCTAGGCGATGGGCGCGAAAGGTAAAGTCAGGGTTTGTGATCGGTCAGCGACCGCGCCTTGCCGCGTTCCAGACCCAGCTGGTGTTCGCGCCAGATCACCACCGCATTGCCGGCGATCACCAGCGCCGCCCCCAGCAGGATCGCCAGGGTCGGCAGTTCGTCAAACCAGACATAGCCGATGAAGATGGCAAACAGCATCGATGTATAGTCATAGGGCGCCAGCATCGAGGCCTGCCCGAACCGGTAGGACGAGGTCACCAGAATCTGCGCGACGCCGCCGATCAACCCCATCGTGATCAGTATCAGCAGCTGGTTCAGGGTGGGCGCGGTCCAGCCCCAGAACACGGTCAGCGCCGACAGCAGCGTGGCGGTCATCGAGAAATAGAAGACGATCGCGGCGGGATGGTCGACCTGCACCAATTGCCGAATGTGGATCTGCACGAAGCCGCGGGCCACGGTCGCGCCCAGCACGCACAGCGCGCCGATCGTGGCGCCGGTGCCCAGATCGGCCGAGCCCAGCCGCGGCCAGATCATGATCAGCACGCCCAAAAGCCCGATCGCCACCGCGCCGATGCGGATCAGGCGGATGCGCTCGCCCAGCAGCAGCGCCGCCAGGATCAGGGTGAAGATCGGGGTGGCATAGCCGATCGCCGTAACCTCGGGCAGGGGCAGCAGGCTGAGCCCGGTAAAGGTCAGACCCATGGCGGTGGTGCCCAGCACTCCGCGCCAGAAATGGCCCATGGGCTTCCTGACGACAAAGCCCTGCGCGAGTTCCCCGCGCGAGATCAGCCAGGCCACGATCACCGGCACCGCGAACAAGGAACGAAAAAAAACCATCTGGCCCGGCGGGAAATCGGCTGACAGCGCCTTGACCAGCGCCGACATCGCCGTGAACAGGAACAGGGCGCTGAGTTTCAGCGTCACGGCAAGCACGGGGCGGTGAGAGGTCAGGGATTGGGCCATCGGCGCGAGCCTGCGCCTTTGCGCGGCAAAGATCAACGGGTCGGATTGGGGCGTGTCCAGCTGTCGGGCAGGGGGCTGCCGATCTCTTCGGCGAATTCGGTCAGAAACCGGATCATGCGCCGGACCCGTTGCTGCGCGATCTGCCGTCCGGCCTCGGTCAGCATGTCGTCGGGCAGGGCCAGCAGCTTCACCTTCCAGTGGTCGATCGAATAGTGCAGATCGTCCAGCGGCCGGTGGGCTGCGAACGGATCGGCCGGATCATAGAGCGTCCGCCCCAAAGCGCCGGACACCGAGAAATTCCGCGCGATCCCGATAGCGCCCAGCGCATCCAGCCGGTCGGCATCGCGCAGGATGCGCGCCTCGGGCGTCTCGGGCGGGATGTTGGCGGAAAAACTGTGCGCCTCGATCGCGTGGCGGGTGGCGGCGATCTGGGCATCGCTCAGGCCTAGTTCCCGCAGAACAGGCTCGGATTCTTCGGCCGACCGGCGCGAGGCCAGGTGCCGGTCGGGGTCGTTCTTGGGCAGGTTGACCAGATCGTGCAGATAGCAGGCCGCCAGCAGTACGGTCCTGTCGGTTTGCGCATCGGCGATGGTGCGGGCATTGACCCAGACACGGTCTAGATGGGCCAAGTCATGGGCCGGGTCGGTGATCATCCGCTGCGCGACGACCGCGCGCAGGCGGTCGCGCAGCTCAGCCAATCCGTCCACGGTTTTCACCGATCTGGCCGCGATGCAGCAGCAGGTGATCCAAGATCACGCAGGCCATCATCGCTTCGCCCACCGGCACGGCGCGGATGCCGACGCAGGGGTCGTGGCGGCCCTTGGTGATGATCTCGGTCTCTTCGCCCGATTTGGTGATGGTCTTGCGCGTGGTCAGGATCGATGAGGTGGGCTTGACCGCGAAACGTACCACGATGTCCTGCCCGGTCGAGATGCCGCCCAAGATGCCGCCCGCGTGGTTCGAGCTGTATTGCGGGCCGTCCTGGCCCATGAAGATCTCGTCGGCATTGGCCTCGCCGGTCAGCTCGGCGGCGGCCATGCCTTCGCCGATTTCCACGCCCTTGACAGCGTTGATCGACATCATCGCCGCGGCCAGATCGGTGTCGAGCTTGCCATAGACCGGCGCGCCGAGGCCCGCGGGGACGCCGCGCGCCACCACTTCGACCACCGCGCCGACCGAATTGCCGGATTTGCGCAAATCGTCCAGATAGGCTGCCCAGTCCTCGGCGGCTTTTGCATCTGGGGTCCAGAACGGGTTCTGTTCGATCTGCGCCCAATCAAAGTTGGCCCGGTCGATCCGGTGCGGGCCGATCTGGGTCATGTAGCCGGTGATCTGGACGTTGGGCGCGATCTGCTTGATCGCCTCGCGCGCCAGCCCGCCCGCGGCCACCCGCGCCGCCGTTTCGCGGGCCGAACTGCGCCCGCCGCCGCGATAGTCGCGGATGCCGTATTTCTGCCAATAGGTGATGTCAGCATGGCCGGGGCGGAACTTTTCCATGATGTCCCCGTAATCCTTCGAGCGTTGATCGGTGTTCTCGATCATCAGCTGGACGGGCGTGCCGGTGGTCTGGCCTTCGAACACGCCCGACAGGATTCTCACCTGATCGGGCTCGCGCCGCTGGGTGGTGAACTTGTTCTGGCCCGGTTTGCGCTTGTCCAGCCAGTGCTGGATCATGCCCTCGTCGATCGGGACGCCGGGCGGGCAGCCATCGACCGTGGCGCCCAGCGCGGGGCCGTGGCTTTCACCCCAGGTGGTGACGCGGAAAAGGTGTCCAAAGCTGTTCATCGACATGGGGCATGCTCCTTTGAGGGTCGTGATTAACGGCGAGAGCCTGCCGCCTCAAGCGGATTTGCGGTCGGGGCATCGCTGCCCCAACCCAGTGTGCCTAGGCCGCACGGGTCAGTGCGGCGCGGGTTTCGACGATTTTCAGCGCCGCCCGGGCTGCCTCGCGCCCTTTTTCCACGAAATGCGCGCGGTAGATGGCGGTGTGATGGTCGGTTTCCTGGTACTGGTGCGGCGTCAGCGACACCGACAGGACCGGCACGCCGCTTTCGAGCCCTGCGCGCATCAGCCCGTCAACGACGGCCTGCGCCACGAAATCGTGCCGGTAGATGCCGCCATCGACGACAAAGGCCGCGCAGGCCACGGCGGCATAGCGGCCCGTCTGGGCCAGGTCGCGGGCCAGCAGGGGCATTTCGAACGCGCCCGGCACGTCGAACACATCGACCTGATCGGTGGGGATCAGCTCCAGAAATCCGTCCAGCGCGCGGTCGACGATATCGGAATGCCAGTTGGCTTTGACGAAGGCATAGCGGGTGTGTGTCATCATGATCTCCTTTCAGCTTGGTGGCCTGCTGGCGGATGCGAACGGTTTCGCTGCCAGCGCGGCATGACACGTCACCCAAGGCGATCACGGACAGTCGCGCCCTTGGCGGGGCGCGCTGCTCGTTCTCTTTCATCCGGACTGTAACCGTCGGCTCTGGCCTCTCACCAGATCTGCTGACACTCTGCCGGTTGGATGGCAGAGCCGCTCGCGGGCTGGCGGGCCTGGGCCCGCATACCGCCGGTGGGGAATTCCGCCCCGCCCTGAGAACGGCGCGACCTTGCCAAGCGCACGCGCGATCTGCAAGACCTGTCGACAGGAGGACGGCCATGCACCCCAACCCAGCCTTTCGCGCCGAGGACCGCGCGCGCCATGTGGAGTTTGCCCGCAGCCGGGGGTTCGGCGTACTGGCGCTGTCCGCTGACGGCCCGCCATTGATCAGCCATGTGCCCTTTCTGCTGTCCGAGGATGGCGCGGTGGCCGAGCTGCATCTGGTGAGGTCGAACCCGATCGTGCGGGCGCTGGCCGACCCGAAGGTGGCGCGGATCGCGGTTCAGGGGCCCGACGGCTATGTTTCGCCCGATTGGTACGGGGTCGCGGATCAGGTGCCCACATGGAACTATGTGGCGGTCCACCTGACCGGCTGGCTGGAATTGCAGCCCCAGGACCGGCTGAGCGATCTTCTGGATCGGCAATCGGCCTTTTTCGAAGAGCGGCTGAAGCCCAAGCCGCTCTGGTGCGCCGACAAGATGGACCCGGCAGCGCTGGAGCGCATGATGCGCATGATCGTGCCCTGCCGGTTGCAGATCACTCAGATCGACGGCACCTGGAAACTGAACCAGAACAAGCCCGAGGCGGCGCGGCTGGCCGCCGCCGGGCATGTCGAGCAATACGGGATCGGCACCGAGCTTGGTCAACTGGCCGCCCTCATGCGCGAAGTCTGATCCGATTACGCTTCAGTCGCTGAACGTCGCCAGATAGGCGGCGATATCCTCGGCGCCTTGCTTCAGCTTGATGCTCATGTTCGGGCGGGCGGTGTCGTCGTTCAGGAAGTCCCGGATGAACCCGATCGGGTCGCGGGCGTAGGCGGCGATGTTCTCTTGCGTCCAGACCAGGCCGTTTTCACCAGCGCGGATCATGTCATCGGTGAACATGCCGATGGGCAGCCGTTCACTGCCGTTCAGATAATCGTTTTCGGTTCCTGCGGTCCTGCCGACCACGCCATAGAGATTCGGGCCCGTGATGCCGCCTTTGACCAGAACCTCGCCATCCTTGATGATGGCGTGGCAGGACGAGCAGCGGTTGTAGAGTTTCTCGCCGCGCGCGGGGTCGCCTTCAGCCCAGGCTTGATGGGTGGCGGCGACCGTGACCAGCAGGACGGCGGTTCTGAATAATGTCATGGGACTCCTCGATCACTGCGTTCGCGCGCGCGCCGAATTGCGTCAAATCTGACTGGTCCGCAACCCAAAAATGCGCGCCATGGTTGTTGAAAAAATGACTTGAAAATAAAAATTTGGCGGATTCTCGGTCGGCCACTGCCCCGGATGCTCGAGGGCCTGCCGGTCCGTATGGTGATGCCCGGCGCTCATTGTGCGCGGGCCCGGATCACCGCCCGGCCGGAGCGACGACGCCCCGGGATTCGCCTGCCGCGTGATTCGCGCGTTCACCCAGGGATTTCCGCCGTTTCGGGGCAAAGTTCTTGAAAAATGACCCCCGCATTGTGACATGAATGCCCAGATGCGGCGTAGTGCGCGCCTATGACCGCTGGACGAACCGTTTTCTCCCGGCTAGATACCCGCGATGAGACGCCGCTTTGATGCGGTGCTGATGCATGTTTGCCCGAAAGCCGGGCGCTGGAATCGGAGAAAACCTCGTGTCCCACGCAGAAGACCACGAAGGCACCCGCAGAGATTTCCTCTACTACGCCGCCGGCGGCGCAGGTGTCGTTGCGACGGGTGCCGCCGTATGGCCCCTGATCAACCAAATGAACCCCTCGGCGGACGTTCAGGCGCTGTCCTCGATCCGCGTGGATGTCAGCGGTGTCGAGGTCGGCACCCAGATCACCGTCAAATGGCTGGGCAAGCCGGTGTTCATCCGCCGCCGTACCGAAGAAGAAATCCAGCTGGCGCGCGAAGTGTCGCTGGACGAGTTGCCGGATCCGATTGACCGCAACGCCAACAAGCCTGGCCTGCCGGCCACAGACGAGAACCGCACTCTGGACGAGGCTGGCGAATGGCTGGTGATGATGGGGGTGTGCACTCATCTGGGCTGTGTGCCGCTGGGTGACGGTGCAGGCGACTTCCAAGGCTGGTTCTGCCCGTGCCACGGGTCGCACTATGACACCGCGGGCCGCATCCGCAAGGGCCCGGCCCCCGAGAACCTGCATGTTCCGGTTGCCGAGTTCCTCGACGAAACCACCATCAAGCTGGGTTAAGGAGGCGCGCTGATGTCCGGTATCCCGCACGACCATTACGAGCCGAAGACCAAGGGCGAAAAGTGGCTGAACAGCCGCCTGCCCATCGTCGGCCTTCTTTACGACACCCTCTTGATTCCCACACCCAAGAACTTGAACTGGATGTGGATCTGGGGGATTGTGCTGGTCTTCTGCCTGGCACTGCAGATCATCACGGGTATCGTCCTGGTGATGCACTACACCCCGCATGTCGATCTGGCCTTTGCCAGCATTGAACACATCATGCGCAACGTAAATGGCGGCTTCATGTTGCGGTACCTGCACATGAACGGCGCCTCGCTGTTCTTTGTGGCCGTCTATATCCACATTTTCCGCGGTCTGTACTACGGTTCCTACAAGGCCCCGCGCGAGGTGACCTGGATCATCGGCATGCTGATCTATTTGCTGATGATGGCCACCGCCTTCATGGGCTATGTTCTGCCTTGGGGGCAGATGTCCTTCTGGGGCGCAACCGTGATCACCGGCCTGTTTGGCGCGATCCCCTTCGTTGGCGACGCGATCCAGACCTGGCTGCTGGGCGGACCCGCCGTGGACAACGCCACGCTGAACCGTTTCTTCTCGCTGCATTACCTGCTGCCCTTCGTGATTGCGGGGCTGGTCATCGTGCATGTCTGGGCCTTCCACACCACCGGCAACAACAACCCCACCGGGGTTGAGGTTCGTCGTGGATCGAAAGCAGAGGCCGAGAAAGACACCTTGCCGTTCTGGCCCTATTTCGTGATCAAGGACCTGTTTGCGCTGGCTGTCGTGCTGGTCGTGTTCTGGGCAATCGTCGGCTTCATGCCGAATTACCTGGGCCACCCGGACAACTACATCGAAGCCAACCCGCTGGTTACGCCCGCGCACATCGTGCCCGAATGGTACTTCCTGCCGTTCTACGCGATCCTGCGTGCCTTCACCAGTGAAGTATGGGTCGTGCAGTTCGCCAGTTTCATCACCGGTGGCATCATCGACGCCAAGTTCTTTGGTGTTCTGGCGATGTTCGGTGCAATCCTGGCCATGGCGCTGGCGCCCTGGCTGGACACTTCGAGTGTGCGGTCGGGCAAGTACCGCCCCATGTTCAAGTGGTGGTTCTACCTTCTGGTCATCGACTTCTTTGCCCTGATGTGGCTGGGAGCCATGCCCGCAGAGGAACCCTATGCGACCTTCTCGCTGATCGCCTCCGCCTACTGGTTCGCCTATTTCTTCGTGATCCTGCCGATCCTCGGCGTGATCGAGAAGCCCGAGCCGCAGCCGGAAACCATCGAAGAAGACTTCAACGCGCATTACGGCAAGGCTGACGCCGAAGCCACGCCGGCCGAGTAAGAAGAGGGACGGGAAACCATGTTCAAGAAACTTGCAATCGGCGCCGCGTTTGCCATCGCTCTTGCTCCTGCTGCGGTTTCCGCAGCCGGGGGCGGCGAACAGCACATCGAAGACTTCGCGTTCTCGTTCGAAGGGCCATTCGGCACCTGGGATCAGAACCAGCTGCAGCGCGGCCTGCAGATCTATACCGAGGTCTGCGCGGCCTGCCACGGCCTGAAATACGTGCCGCTGCGCGATCTTACGGCGTTGGGTTACTCGGAAGAAGAAGTCATCGCCTATGCGGCTGGAACCTTTGAGGTGTTCGACCCCGAGCTGGACGATTTCCGTCCGGCCAAACCGACAGACCATTTCCCCGAAAATGACGGTGTGGGCGCACCAGACCTGAGCCTGATGGCCAAGGCGCGTGCGGGCTTCCACGGGCCTTACGGTCTGGGAATCAACCAGCTGGTCAAGGGCATGGGTGGTGCGGAATACATCGCCTCGTTGCTGGACGGTTATACCGGCAAGGAAAAGGAAGAGGCCGGCACGGTTCTGTATGAAAACACTGCCTTCCCCGGCGGCTGGATCTCGATGGCCCCGCCCCTGTCGGACGATCAGGTCGAATTCGCCGATGGTCACGAAGCCACCGTCGAATCCATGTCACAGGACGTTGCTGCGTTCCTGATGTGGACGGCCGAGCCGAAGATGATGGAGCGCAAGCAAGCCGGCTTTGTCGGCGTGCTGTTCCTGACCATCCTGTCGGTGCTGTTGTACCTGGTGAACAAGCGCCTGTGGGCGCCGGTCAAGGGTAAGAAATCCGCCTGATCCGTCAGGGACCATACCAAAGACACCAAGGGCCCCGCGCATCGTGCGGGGCCCTTTTTCTTGCCGGTCCGTTGGCGGGTTCCTGCCGTCAGCGTCGGCTTATCCCGGCCATCTAAGCCCAAAGAATATGGTGCCGCGTGCCACCTGCCGGCAGTTTCCGTTTAGCGCCGGACTGCATGGCGCGTTCACCTGAACCGAGGAGACCACCACATGAAATTCCCTTTCATCGCAGCCGCTTTGCTTGTTGCCGCCCCCGCGCTGGCCGCCGATCTGGCGCCCGACATGGAACTTGGCAAAACCGAAGACGCCGTGCGCAGCGCACTGATCGAGCTTGGCTATGACGTGCGCAAGATCGAAGAGGAAGACGGCGAGATCGAAGCCTATGTCGTCAAGGACGGCGAAATGGCCGAGGTCTATGTGGATCCGGCAACCGGCAAGGTCTCGAAGGTCAAGGGGTGAAGTCGGACATGCCCGGTTTCAACCTGGCCGAAGGTGGGCGCGACAGCGTCCGCCTGGTGCACGTTTGGGACCCGTTGGTGCGCGTGATTCACTGGTCTGTGCTGGCCGGTGTGTTGTTGAATGCGGTCGTCACGGACCCCGAAGGGGACCTGCATGAAATCATTGGATATGCCACCCTGGGTCTTGTCTTGTTGCGGCTTGTCTGGGGTTTTCTGGGGGTCCAGACGGCGCGGTTCACGGCGTTTCCGCCCAACCCCCGGGCCGCGCTGGCCCATACGGGCGAGATCCTGCGTGGAGACCGGACCGTTCACCTGTCGCACAACCCGCTGGGGGCGTGGATGGCCTACAACATCTGGGCCACGCTGATTGTGATCTGCATCACGGGGATCATGATGGGCACCGTTCGGTTCTTTGGGTTCGAATGGGTCGAAGAACTGCACGAGCTTGCGTTCAACTGGCTGATGGTCTCGGTCGTACTGCACGTCTGCGGGGTTGTGCTGGACCAGCGCAGGACCGGTGTTGCTTTGGTCAAAGCCATGATAACAGGAAGCAAGAACATTCCTGATGGAATTTCGACAAAATGAAGAAACACATTCTCGAAACTCTTTGGCCCGGGGATACGGATGTGCGCCGGGCCAAGATTCTGACCGCGATGATCATTGTCCAGGTCTTGTGTGCCACGTTCTTTCTGATCGATGTCATTCTCGATTTCGATGCGGGCGGGCACCCGACGCATCTGGCGCTGGAAACCTTCGTTGCGGTTGTTCTGGGCGCTGGAATCTGGGTTCTGATGGTCGAACTGCGGGCGCTGCTGGTTCGGATGGAGCAGGCAAGGCAGGGCTTGCGCGTGGCACGGGGGGAATTGGCCCAAGTGATCGATGGCTTCTTTGATCGCTGGGGCCTGACCGGCGCGGAACGTGACGTTGGCCTGCTGATCCTCAAAGGATTCGACAACGAAAACATCGCGCGTATCCGGGGCCGGGCGGTCGGAACCGTGCGCGCGCAATCCGCGTCAATTTATGCCAAGGCAGGTGTGGATGGCCGGGCCCGGTTGATCAGCGTGTTCTTCGAAGAGCTTCTGGCCAATGATACCCCAACCGGGGACGCCGGTCAGGCGGTCAGCCGTTGACCATCCAGTCCGATGATCCGGGCCGTCACGATCTGTCCTTCGGGTTGCGGAGTCGTGAATGAAACCTCGGTGAACTGCTCGGTCCGGCCCATGTGGGGATTCTCCGTCAGGATGTGATGGGTCTTGCCCAGCTGTGCCGCCAAGTGCTTGGCAACCTGCGCGTCGCCGGCCGCCCGCAGCCGCGCGGCACGATCCTTGATGACGGCGCCGTTGACCTGCTGCGGAATGCGCGCGGCGGGGGTGCCTTCGCGTTTGGAATAGGGAAAGACGTGCAGCCAGGTCAGGTCGCAGTCGGTCACCAGTTTCAGCGAGTTCTGGAAATGCGCCTCGGTTTCCGTCGGAAAGCCCGCGATGATGTCGGCGCCAAAGGTGATCTCGGGGCGCAGCTTGCGGACCTCTTCGGTGAATCGGATGGCATCGTCGCGCAGGTGGCGGCGCTTCATCCGTTTCAGGATCAGGTCGTCGCCATGCTGCAGGGACAGGTGCAGATGCGGCATCAGGCGCGGCTCGGTCGCGATGGCCTGCATCAGATTCTCGTCCACCTCGATCGAATCGATCGAGCTGATGCGCAGGCGCGGCAGATCGGGCACCAGTTTCAGGATGCGCATGACCAGATCGCCCAGCTTGGGGCTTGCGGGCAGGTCGGCCCCCCAGGATGTCAGGTCGACGCCAGTCAGCACGACCTCGTTATAGCCCCGGTCCACCAGCCGCTTGATCTGGTCCACCACCACGCCCGCCGGGACGCTGCGCGAGTTGCCGCGGCCATAGGGGATGATGCAGAAGGTGCAACGATGGTCACAGCCGTTCTGGACCTGCACATAGGCGCGCGAGCGGGTGCCGAATCCGTCGATCAGGTGGCCGGCGGTTTCGGTGACCGACATGATGTCGTCGACCTGCACGGTCTCGGTCTCGCCGATGAAATCGGCGGCCATGCCTTTCCAGGTCTCGGGGCGCATCTTTTCCGTGTTGCCGATCACCGCATCGACCTCGGCCATTTCGGCAAAGGTCTGCGGTTCGGTCTGCGCCGCGCAGCCGGTCACGATCAGGCGCGCATTCGGGTTCTCGCGGCGCAGCTTGCGGATCTCCTGCCGGGCCTTGCGCACGGCCTCGGCGGTGACGGCGCAGGTGTTCACGATCACCGCATCCGTCAGCCCGGCCTGTTGCGACAGCTCTTTCATCGCCTCGGTCTCGTAGGCGTTGAGCCGGCAGCCCAGCGTGGTGAATTTCGGCGGGTTCATCCCAGCGTCCTCAGGAATTCGGGCGTCAGCGTGCCCGAGAAGACATGGCAGGTGGGGCCGGTCATCCAGACGCCGTCCTCGCGCCAGTCGATCCAGATGGTGCCGCCGTCCAGCTCGATCTGCACCTTGCGCCCGGTCAGGCCACGCCGCGCCGCCGCCACGGCCGTGGCACACGACGACGAGCCCGAGGCCAGCGTGATGCCCACGCCACGCTCCCACACCCGCATGCGGATGTGATCCGGGCCGATGATCTGGGCGATTTGCACATTGGTGCGCTGCGGATAGAGCGGGTGATGCTCATAGCGCGCGCCGAATTCCTCCAGCGGAATCGCCTCGGCGTCTTCGACGAAGAAGGTGCAATGCGGGTTGCCCATGCCGGTGGCCACCGGTCCGCCTTCGATCGGCAGTTCCAGCGTATCCACTTCTTCGGCCAACGGAATATCGGCCCAGTCCAGCTGCGGGTGCCCCATGTTGACCGAGGTCAGCCCGTCGCCTGCGTCCCGCGCCAGCAGCGTGCCGTGGCTGGTGGTCAGCGTCAGTTCGGATTTGCCGCTTTCCTGCATCAGGAACCGGGCGATGCAGCGGGTGGCGTTGCCGCAGGTGGCCGAGATCGACCCGTCGGCATTGTAGAACACCAGATGCGCATCCGATTCGCCGTTTTCGATGACGGCCAGCTGGTCGAATCCGACCCCGAATTGCCGGTGTCCGATCCCGCGCGCCAGCGCCGGCGTGATCTGCACCGGATGCGCGCGCGCGTCCACAATGACGAAGTCATTGCCAAGCCCGTGCATCTTCATGAAGGGCAAACCAGTGTCGGGTCGCTGTTGCATGGCGGGCATATAGCCTTGCCGCAGACATGAATCCAGCCCGGCGCGAAGATTCCTGAAAAAAGGGGTTGACCCCCCGCCGCCTCAACCCTAATTAGGCCGCCTATCGGGACGCCGGGAACACACTGATTTCAGGCGGAACGCGGTGCAAAAAAGGTCTTGTACCCGGTGGGGAAAATGCCTTAGACAGCGCCACGGATCACAACGATCCAATGAAAAGAGTGGGCCGTTAGCTCAGTTGGTAGAGCAACTGACTTTTAATCAGTGGGTCGCAGGTTCGAATCCTGCACGGCTCACCACTTTTTCCAATATAATCAATAACTTGTGGGTGTGAGGATTTTCTTGCGCCGGTACGCTTCATCTGCCGGAAGCAATACGGAAGCACCGTAACAGCCATTTTCACCGCTATTAGCCGTTGCAACTCCGTCACATTTCCCGCGTATGGACGAGGCGATCTCGAAACAGGGTTTCCGTTCGCTGTGCGCCAATTAGGTCCCGAACGCGTGCCACCAGTTCATCGGACAAGTCTGAGTTAACTTCATCCCGCAAGGTCATGCCGAAGTCTATTTCGTCCGCCACGCCGATTTCTCCGCCGAAAGTTTATTGGCCTGATGCGATTGCGTCCTGCTGTTGGCCGAGCAAGAGAAGCCCTTGCTATGGTTTCAGGGTGCTCAAATCTTCCTAATTAAACGATACGTAGGGAACCAGCTGCCCTAGCCATCCAACAATTTAAGTCCTACGCAGCGTGTAGGTAATTACTTTACTACGCATAGGCGCGGCTTGTGTAACGAGCTGCAAGCAAATTGTTGACCTTACGAATCAAAGCTCTTCAAGCGGCCTTGCTGTCTGGCAGCGGCGCGCCACAATTTTTTTCTGATCCCCGGCGGCTCAAGGTGCCGATACTTGCCGCCCGAGAATTTGGGCCAATCGAGTGCCAGACCTTGTCGCACGAGTTCCGCTGCAATGTCGGTTCCGTCCGGCAGAAAGCAATTCGCCACGATACGGTCGTAAGAAACCTCTTCCCTGATTACTGCCGTAACGACCTTACCTTTACACATCCCAATCACTGCGTACTTGGCCTTCTTTCCCCAAGGGTGATCAAGTTCGGGGGCGTCTATTCCCGCTATCCTGATCTTAGTGCCGCTGATGACAATAGTGTCGCCATCAATTACGTGACACTTGCCCTTTAAAGTTTCTGTTGTCGGAACTCTAACGGGCTGGTGCTCACCAGTTGAGCGCTTAGGGGGAATGCGCGGTCGCGAGGAATTCCGCGTCGAAAAGTCAAAAACTTGCGCACTTTTTGAAGGAGGTCGAAAGAAAATACGAAGCAGCGCCTTGAACATTGTTCCCTTTCAAGTGACCAGATAATGCAATGCACTCGATATTGATGATCTGTAGCGACAAAAACAAGGCGACCTTTTGAAGGTCTTTCGTCAAGTTTAAGGCCGTCAGCCGTTCATACCTATCCTATACATAGGGAACTGGCGGCCTGAATTGCCGAATGAATTGGGTTCTACGTAACGTATTAGTTTCTATCTAACGACCCGCAGGCGTGCGGCACGTGGATCTTTATGTACGGCACGCGCCAGACGCGCTGCCACCGATCCCGCCGCGCGCTGCACCGCATCGTCGGCCAGATGCGCATAGCGCAAGGTCGTGGTCAGGTTCTTGTGCCCCATGATTTCCTTGAGGGTGAACGGGTCGATCCCGTCCTTCATCGCCACCGAGGCATAGGTGTGCCGCAGATCGTGTATACGCACGTCGTCCAGCCCTGCCGCCTTACGTATACGCCGCCACGGCTTTTGCAGATTGTTCAACGGCCCATGTTCCGACTCGCCTAGAATTACGTAGGGGTTTCCCGGTTGCCGGGGCAACTCCATCAGAATGTCATAGGCTTCGCGAGGCAACGGGATGCGCCGCCGCCCGGTCTTGCTGTCGGGCAGTTCCAGATGGTGCGTGGTCACATAGTCCCAGCGCAGCGTCAGAATCTCGCTGAGGCGGCATCCGGTGTAGATTAGCAGCAGGAGTGCTGAAACCACGTAAACGGACTCTGTGCCCGCTTCCAGCGCCTCTGCCAGCACCTCGCCAAGCCGTACCTGTTCTTCGTCTGACAGGTAGCGTTTCTTTTCTTCTTCGCGATACTTCTTGATGCGGCGGGCCGGGTTCGATCCCGGCTGCCGCAACCCCCAGTCTTCGGCCAGGTTGAACAGCTTGGACAACATCGCCGCCGCCCGGTTGGCCTGATACGGGGTTTCGCGCAAGGCATGGTGAAACGCAACCACATCAGCGCGGGTCACTTCCGCAATGGGCAACGGGCCAAGCCGGGGCCGGATGAAGCGACGGATGATGCTGTGATAATCGCGGGCGGTGGTCGGCTTGCAATGCTGCTCGACATATTCTTCCAGAAAACGGTCGCAGAGCCCCGCCACGGTCGGTGCGCGGCGCTTGGCCTGTCTCTCGGCGGATGGGTCGGAGCCGCGCGCTACGTCGCCCAAAAGCTGCTTGGCCCGTGTCCGGGCCTCGTCGGCGGTCAGGACCCCATGCTGGCCGATGGTGATGCGTCGGGTGCGGCGTCCGGCCCGGTACTGGATCAGGTAGGTCTTCTTGCCGGAAGGATAGACCCGCAATCCGAAGCCGCGCATGTCCCGGTCCCAGACGAAGTATTCTTCATCTGAAACGGTAAGCCCTTCGACGGCACGCTTGGTCAGTTTGAACATATCCAGAACACTCCTTGCTTCCGGCCTGCTTCCGGAAGCTATACGGAAGCAAATGGCGGCGAATTCTGGCGTTAGTCATGGCGTCAGGGCGCAGTCACGGTGAATGTAATTATTTGTTTTTGCGTGATTTTTGTCAGTGTGGCGAAATCTGGCGAAATGCGGCGAAATCGCACTGGCCGTTCTTTTAATCAGTGGGTCGCAGGTTCGAATCCTGCACGGCTCACCACTTTTTCCTAAGACTGACCAGGACGCCGCGTGGCGTGGTTACTTCTTTTCGAAGAACAGCACGACTTCGCCCAGCCGGATGCCAAAGCGCGACACGTAGGCGCGGTTCAGCAGGCGGTCATCGTCCAGCAGCCACATCCAGTCATCGAAATCGACGCGCATCGTTCCGTCTTTCACCGGCAGGTCGATGCGGTATTTCCAGTTGAACGTATCGCCGCGCTCGGTTCCCGACGCGGTGCCCAGAACGCCGGGCGCGGTGCCGGTCCAAGTATCCTCGCCGGTTTTGGTCAGGGTCCAGATGCGCTGTTCAGTGGCGCCGTCGTCATAGACGAAATCTTCGACCAAGGTCAGCGTCTTGCCGTCCCATGTCCCGTTGATGTCGACCGTGAACCGACGGGGGATGTTGCCCAGTACGTCCTGGAACTGCCCATAGGCCACGGTGTGGCCCTCAAAGAACTCTTCGAGGTTCAGCTGGCGGTCCGACAGAAAAGTGCTCGGAACTTTTGGTTTGAAGGCGCAGGCCGCCGTCAGCAGCAGGCACGCGAACGCCAGTCGTTTGATGAGACGGGTCATTGCAGGGCCCTCGGGTCGGCGGTGCGGTCATGACCGTTTGCGCCGGGCACATGCGCCGTCTTTTCTGGCGGGGCGGGGCGCATCGTGGCGACCAGCTCGGCCACCTTCAGGCCGAACTTGCGCATCTCCGAGCGGTTCATGATCGCGCCGCTCTCGGTCAGGTACATCCAGTCGGTGACGTCCAGGGTATGGCCCCCGGCATCTTCGGGCAGAACGATGCGATAGGTCAGCCTGACCGTCGCGCCCGAGATCACGCCGCGGCCTTCGCCGACGATGTCGTCGGCGGTTGCGGTAAAGCTGTTGCCTGCGCCCATGGTCAGGTACCATTTTCGGTTCATCTGCTTACCGTTCGAATAGGTGAAATACTCGGTCAGAGTGCCGGAACTGCCGTTCCATTCCCCGATCATCCGCGCCACGAAGCTGTTCGACATCTTGCCAGTCGGGCCATAGATCAGCCCTTCGGACAGGATTTCCCCGTTCAGATTGTCCTTCAACGAGAAATCGGGGCCGGTTCCGGCATAGTCCGACGGCGATTGCGAGCGAAAGCTGAGAAGGCGGGCTTTGACCGTGATCAGGGCCAATACGGCCAGTGAGGCAATCAGGAGAAATGTCATTTTGCGGGTACCTCTGTAGGCAGCGTCAGGACCATTCCGAACGCGCCGAGTTTCAGGATGCAGGGCAGCACGGCATAGGCGAGGTTGAGCGTTTCCAACGCCTGCGCCGAATTCGCCTGACCGGGCACAAAGCCGCTGCGTTCCAGCAGCGGAAGGGTGAAGAATGCGGCCAGAGCCAGCCCCAGTTTGCCGGCGAAAGACCAGATGCCGAATGCGGCCGAGGCATTCAGCCCCGCGCGTGTCAGCACCACCGAGAACATGGCCGGCAGAACCACCATGTCCGCCCCCAGCGCCGCCCCCGACGCCAGGCAGATCACCGCGAACCCGACCAGGTTGCCGGGCGCCAGCATGGCCGCGCCGACAAAGCCCAGAATGGCCAGCGGCATCGCAATGATCAGAGTCTGTTTCGGGCCAATCCGGTTGCTGAGCCGCGCCCAGAGCGGCACTGTGGCCCCGGCGCTGAGGAAGAACAGGATCAGCAGTGGCCCGGCCTTGCCCGGCAATTGTAGCCGGTCCTCGACGAAGAACAGGAACAGGGTCGAGGTGATCGCAACCGGCAGGCTGTTGACCAGCGCCAGCGCCAGCAGACGCAGGGCCCCGGCCTGACCCAGCCCGTCGAACGAAAGCCCCTGCCCGGTGATGGGCGCGCGCCGCCAGATCGGCAATGTCAGCACCATCGTGGCCACTGCCAGCCCGCCTAGAAACAGCCCGAAGGCCGGGTAGCCCTGCGCGCCCGCGCCCAGGGCCACGAACAGCGCCGGAGCACTGGCGGCCAGGACCACGCCGGCCAGTTGCCCGCCTTCACGAAAGGCGGCGAGGGTCATCAAATCGCGCGGCGTGGCCTGTTTGGCCAGCGTCGCGCTGCGACCATAAAGCAGGATGGTGCCCAGGCTGTAGGCGGAAAACAGCAGGATCAGGATCGCCACGAGGGCTCCGACGCTCGCCCCCTGCGGCAGTGAGAACAACAGTGGAAAACCGACCGCCAGACCCCCTGCGGCCAAGACGGCAAAACCCATCTGTGCGCCGGGCCAGCGGTCAATGGCCCAGCCGATCAGCGGGTCTTGCACCAGATCCACCAGCCGGATCAGCAGCAGAACCGTGCCGATCACGCCCAGGCCGATCCCGAGGTTCACCGCTGCGAAACGCGGCAGGTGGATGTAGAGCGGGATACCCGCCGCAGCAAGCATCAGCGCATAGAGGCTGACACGCGGATACAGCATCACTGACCCCGCAGCTGTCGCGTAAAGGCGGCGGACCGGGTGTTGTTGCCCAGGAAGATCGACATGAAACTGCGCTTGATCCCCGGATGGGACAGGGTGCAGGTCTTGCGCCCGTTGCGCCAGAACTCGATCGCGTCGGGGCCTTTGGTGACAGCTACATAGCTGTCACCGGCACCGACCGCCTGATAGCAGGTTTTCAGCTGCGCCTCGATCGGGGCGCTGTTGCCTTGCCGGGCCATCTCGTCCAGCGTGGAGTCGATCAGCGCCTTTTGCTTCAGCGATTTCCGATAGGTCAGCTTCAGCCCGAAATCCTGCGACCAGTTCAGCGGACCGCCGCCTTTGGTGAACAGCTGCGCATCATAGATCGGCAGGCCGAGGAACCGGAAGGTGGCGGTGCCACGCTGTTCGGCATCGGGCAGCACGTTGGTGACGGGCGTGGCCGCCAGCCCGGCAGGGGCCAGCAGAACCAGGCTCAGGATCGCTGCGTTACGGGCTGGCCGTAACTGGGACAGCGACGCTTGGATCAGGTCTCGCATTTTCAGCTCCGATGGTTTGCGGATCGCCGTTCAACAGCCCGACCACATGCATCGCGCTGGCGATTCCGTCTTCGTGGAACCCATGCCGGTTGTAGGCGCCGGCGAACCAGGTCCGATTGCGGCCCTGCATCTCGCGGATCTGGCCCTGCGCCTTCAGCGCGGCCTTGTCGAACACCGGATGGGCGAATTCCACCTCGTCATAGATCTTGTCGGGTGCGATGTCGGTGGACGGGTTCAGGGTGACGAACAGGGGGTCGCTTTCGGGGATGTTCTGCAACCGGTTCATCCAGTAGGTCACGCCCACCTTCCCCGCCTGCGAGCGGTAGGTCCAGCTGGACCAGCAGGCGCGGCGGCGCGGCATCTGGCTAGGATCGCAATGCAGCACCGCGCGGTTGGGCTGATACCGGATCGCGCCCAGCGCCGCGGCCTCGTCGGCGGTGGCGTTCTGGCCCAGAATGGCCAGCGACTGGTCGGAATGGGTGGCCAGGATGATCTCGTCATATTGATCCGAGCGTCCCTGCGTCTGAACGGTCACGCCCAAGGCGTCGCGTTCGACGCTCGAGACCGGCGCGCCCAGGCGGATGTCGCAACCCCGGCCGCGCAACGCGGATTCGAGCCGCCGGACATATTCGATGCTGCCACCCTTGACGGTCCACCACTGGTGCTGGGCGCCGCGTTTGCTGGACAGCAAGGCGTGGTTGCGGAAGAACTGCACCAGCGACCGCGCCGGGAACTGATCGACGAACTCCACCGGAGTGGACCAGATCGCGCCGCACATCGGCATCAGATAGTTGTTACGGAACCAGTGGCCCAATCGCATCTGGTCAACCAGTTCACCAATCGTAGTGTCATCATCCCGAGCGGCCTCGGGCGCTTCTTTGCCAAAGCGCAGGATGTCGGCGATCATCTTGTAATAGGACGGCCGCACGAGGTTGCGCTTCTGCGCGGTGATGGTGCGCAGGTTGTTCAGGCCATATTCGATGCGTCCATTGTCGATGGTTGCGCCAAAGCTCATCTCGCTTTTCATGACCGGCACGTCCAGTTCACCGAACAGCTTGGTCAGATAGGGATAGGTGGCATAGTTGAATACGATGAACCCGGTATCGACCGGTTGGTCGCCGTTGCGGCCTGCCATCACAGTGCGCGCGTGTCCGCCCAGACGGG
This sequence comes from Ruegeria sp. BHSB172, assembly GCF_059613165.1. NCBI lineage: Bacteria > Pseudomonadati > Pseudomonadota > Alphaproteobacteria > Rhodobacterales > Roseobacteraceae > Ruegeria > Ruegeria sp. BHSB172. The sequence goes on along the minus strand of NZ_JBXWRZ010000008.1, from coordinate 86,777 downwards.
GTTCGGCCTCATATAGGGTGACGTCGTGACTTTCTGACAGGTAATAAGCCGCTGATAATCCTGAGATGCCTGCGCCTACAATTGCGATTTTTTTCCGTACGCCCCGGGTTTCGTCGAACATGCCATCCTCTTTATGCGACATTTTACAATAGGATACGCAGGGTAGGCCGGAGCGGATCAAATCCGCGCCATGTTTTTCCCTGATTCCCGCTGATCGGTGGGCAGTGCGTCAGGATTGCATCAATCGCGGTTGTTGGTGATCCGAGGCCCGCCCGTCCGCGTAATGAGCAATGTTATGATCGAGACAACCCAACCCAAAACCGCGGCTGTTCACGCTTCGGCATATGCGAACCGCCCGGCATGAGCAGTTTTGACCGAAAAACCTACTGGATCGTAGGCGCCAGCGAAGGGCTGGGCAGGGCGCTCGCCGAGGCCTTGGGCGGTCAGGGCGCACACCTTGTGCTGTCCGCGCGCAATGCCGAGCGGCTAGAGCAGATCTGCGCCGCGCTGCCCAATGCTCGCGCGGTGCCGCTGGACGTGACCGATCTGGCGCAGGTGCGCCGCGCCGTCGCCGAGATCGGCCCGGTCGATGGTCTGGTCTACAACGCCGGGGCCTATGAGCCGATGCGCGCGCAGGACTGGCAGACCGAAGCCGCGCTGGCCATCAGCGACGTGAACTATTCAGGCGCGCTGCGGGTTCTGGGGGAAACCGTGCCGGCCATGGTGCAGGCGGGGCGCGGGGACATCACTCTGATCGGGTCGCTGGCGGGCTATCACGGACTGCCTGCGGCGATCGGGTACGGGTCCAGCAAGGCGGCGCTGATCTCGTTGGCCGAAACGATGCGGCATGACCTGGCCGGAACCGGGGTGACGGTGCGCATCGTCAATCCGGGGTTCATCAAGACCCGGCTGACCGACAAGAACAGCTTCAAGATGCCAATGCTGATGGAGCCCGAAGACGCCGCGCAGCGCGTGCTGCGCGCAATGGCGCGCCGGCGCTTCCGTACCGACTTTCCGGCGCCGTTCTCGTGGGTCATCCGGCTGATCGATTACCTTCCGGATTTTCTGGTCTATCGCGGAAAATAGACTCTAACCAAAGCGCCCTTGGCAGAACCAGCCTGCCGACATGGTGCCGCCATGGCCGTAGAACAGCCATAGCCGCTCGCCCTGCTCGGTCACCACCACCCAGTAATCGCGCACGCCGCTGCGCCAGTTGGGGTCATCCAGCCACCATTCCGGCGCGATCCGTTCCGGGCCGGTGGCCTGCGCCAGTTGCCAGTCGCGCCCGCGCCAGCGGAAGCTGGTGGGCACATCCGGGTGGTCGGGGGCCATCACCGGCTCGGGCCTCCACATCAGCAGGGGGCGCGGGCGCGGCGGGGCGGGCCAGTCGCGCGCCGGTTCCGACCAGGCCGCCGCCAGCGTCTGCGCGGTTTTCTCGGGGATGTGCGAGGCCGCCGGGTGTTGCCGCGTGATCGCCTCGAGCCCCACCCGCGCGCCCAGTTTGCCGATCAGATCGTCCAGCGCGGTGTTCCCCTCCAGCCGGTTGCGGACGGCGCGGCTGGCCTCGGCATGGCCGGTCAGGGTGCGGGCATGCACCGGCTCGGTCTGCACCGCCGCAAGGCGCAGCATGTCGATGCCATAGCCTGCGTCGATCTGATCGATTTTCATCTCTAACAAAGGGCGAATGCGGTGTTTGTCATGGCTCGGGCGGGCCAGCCCGATCTCGACGATCTCGGCCGCCTGATCGGTGCGGTGCGCCTCGAGCCGCAGGGTCCGCGCCCCGCGCGCCTTTTCCTCCAGCCGCGCGCACAGGGTCGGCAGCATCCGGTCGATGGCGGCCATCACGTCCTCGGTCAGGCCGATCGGGTTGGGCAGGGTCATCCGCACCGCAAAGTGATGCGGGGGCCGCGCGGGCGAGACCGGCTCGGGCGCGCTGCCCATCGCCTGATCCAGCCGCAGAACCAGACCGCGCCCGAACCGGCGGGCCAAACTGGCACGCGGCTGGCCCAACAGGTCGCCGATCCGCCGCAGGCCCAGCCGGTTCAGCTGCGCCACGGTCTGGTCGTCCAGCCGCAGCGCCGCGATGGGCAGGGGGGCGAGCGCGCCATAGGCCTGCCCCGGTGGCGCGATCCGGGCCCCGCCGCCCACGGCCACCACCTGCGGCGCGGCGCCGCCCTTGGTCCAGTGCCGCCGCTTGCCAGCCCGGGCGCGGGTGGCGCGGGCCTCTTGGGAAATGGCGTCGCCATTGCGGTCCGAGGTGGCCTCTTGCCCGGCATAGCGCGCCAGCGCCCAGGCTGCGCCCAGCGTGTCGGCGATACCCATCTGCACGCTCAGCCCCATGTCGGCGCAGTCGGTCTCGATCACGTCCAGCAGCGCCTCTTCGCCGCCGAACAGATGGGCGCAGCCCGACAGATCGACGATCAGGCCATCGGGGGCCTCTTCGGCGACCCAGGGGCTGAACTTGCCCGCCCAGCGGCGCAGCGCGGTCAGAAAAGCAGCCTCGGCCGGGGCGTTGCGGGGGCGGGTGACAAGGGCCGCGCACATGGCATGCGCATCGCGCACCGGCTGGCCCACGTGCAGCCCGGCGGCCTGTGCCTCGGTATTCAGCGAGGTGATGACCTGCATGTTCGACTGTTCGGCCACCACCGCCAGCGGCCCGGAGTGCAGGCCCCGCGCGGCGCGGATCAGCCGTTCGGCCCCCAGACGAGGAAACCACAGCGAGAGTATTCGGCGTTTGGGCATCGGGCAGACATCAAAATGTTCTCATTTCGTTCTAAGCGAGAACCGTCCCCCGAGTCGAGTCCGCCCTTATCCGCAGGTCAGGCGCTGGATGATCCCGGCTCCGTTCACATAGACGTTCAGCCGGTCGATACGGTAATCCTGCGTGGCGATGTCGTCGGGGCCCAGAACGCGGCTTCGTTCCGGCAGGCTGGCCTGAATGGTCGAGACCGGCTGCCCGACGGAATCGGCAAATGGCTCTCCCTTGCAGAAGGCCAGATCCACCGGGGCGGGTTCGGCCTCCAGCGAGGCGGGCTCGGGCAGGTCGGTTTCGGCGCAGGCGGTCAGCAGGATCAGGATCGGGATGAACCGGTGCATTGGCGCTCCTCTTTTCGGCAATGTCGTTTCTGAAATATCAATGGCTTGGAGACCCTGCCATGAAAGCACAGTTGAAAACACCCTGCAATTGACGCAGGGTCGTGCGAAATTGACAGGGAGACATAGCAACATGCGAACCCGTGCCGCCGTTGCCCTTCAGGCGGGCAAGCCCTTGGAAGTGATGGAGGTGAACCTCGAAGGCCCCAAGGCCGGTGAGGTTCTGGTCGAGATCAAGGCCACCGGCATCTGCCACACCGATGAATTCACCCTGTCGGGTGCCGACCCCGAGGGGCTGTTCCCGGCCATTCTGGGCCATGAAGGTGCCGGTGTGGTGGTCGAGGTCGGCGAGGGCGTGACCAGCCTGAAGCCGGGCGATCACGTGATCCCGCTCTACACTCCCGAATGTCGCGAGTGTGAATACTGCCTGCACCCCAAGACCAACCTGTGCCAGGCCATCCGCGAGACGCAGGGCAAGGGCCTGATGCCCGACGGCACCTCGCGTTTCTCGACGCTGGACGGGGATCCGATCCTGCACTACATGGGCTGCTCGACCTTCTCGAACCATACGGTTCTGCCCGAGATCGCGCTGGCCAAGGTGCGCGAGGACGCGCCGTTCGACAAGATCTGCTATATCGGCTGCGGCGTGACCACCGGCATCGGCGCGGTGATCAACACCGCCAAGGTGGAAATCGGCAGCCGCGCCATCGTGTTCGGCCTGGGCGGCATCGGCTTGAACGTGATCCAGGGTCTGCGTCTCGCCGGGGCCGACCAGATCGTCGGCGTCGACCTGAACCCCGCCAAGCGCGAGATGGCCGAGAAATTCGGCATGACCGATTTCGTCAACCCCGCCGAGGTCGAGGGCGATCTTGTCCCCTATCTGGTGAACCTGACCAAGGGCGGTGCGGACTACACCTTTGACGCCACCGGCAACGTGCAGGTGATGCGCGCGGCGCTGGAATCGGCGCACAAGGGCTGGGGCGAATCCATCATCATCGGCGTGGCGCCTGCGGGGGCCGAGATCTCGACCCGTCCGTTCCAGCTGGTCACCGGCCGGTCGTGGCGCGGCACCGCCTTTGGCGGCGCACGCGGGCGCACGGACGTGCCCAAGATCGTCGACTGGTACATGGAAGGAAAGATCGAGATCGACCCGATGATCACCCACACCATGGGTCTGGACGACATCAACACCGGCTTCGACCTGATGCACAAAGGCGAAAGCATCCGGTCTGTGGTGATCTACTGACAATCGGAAATTGCAAGGGCGGGGTTTAAACCGCCCTTTTTGCCTCTTATCTTCAGAGCATTGATAAATACCTGAATAGAGAGACTAAATTGACCACTGAAGCAACGGAACGCCTGGCCGTTCTGATCGACGCCGAAAACGTCCCGGCTAAACACGTCGCCGAAATTTTCGAAGAAGTCGCCACATTGGGAGAGGCGAGCCTGCGCCGGATCTACGGCGATTTTTCCGGCGGTATCCCGCAGGGTTGGAGCGCCGAGAAACTGGCGGAATACGCCATCGTACCGCACCAGCAATTCGCCAACACAACCGGCAAGAACGCCGGAGACATCGCCATGGTGATAGACGCGATGGACATTCTGCATTCGGGCCGTTTCGACGGGTTCGTGCTGGTGTCCTCGGACAGTGATTTCACCCGGCTTGCCAGCCGCATCCGCGAGCAGGGTTTGAGCGTGTTCGGGATCGGCGAGGAAAAGACGCCCAGCGCCTTCAAAAACGCCTGCAACCGCTTCATTCGCATTGAGAACATCAAAAAGGAAGAAACGAATGGCGGCGAGAGGGCAAAGACAGCTCAGCTCAAAAAAGAGATAAATCATGCATTCCAGTTAATCCGGAATGTCGTGCTCAAATCCGAGGAACCGGACGGATGGGCGGGCCTTGGCTGGGTGGGCAGTCAGCTGAGCATGAACTATCCGGATTTTGACACGCGAACCTATGGCTTCAAGCGGTTGAGCGACTTGGTACGAGCCACCGGGAAGTTCGAGGAAACAGGCGAAAACGGCGGCCTGAAGATCAGGCTTAAAGATCAGTAGAAGCCGCACTACGACCCTGGCCGCGCCGAGGCGCCGGTGTCGGAACGCGGCGAACGCACGCGCAGAACCGGTTTGTTCGGCGATACATTGGCCCGGCTCTCACGCCAGACAACGAATACTCCGGACGCGATGATGATACTGGCCCCGACTGCGACCCAGACATCTGGGCGTTCGCCAAAGAAAACCATACCAAAGATCGTGGCCCAGATGATCTGGCTGTACTGGCTGGGGGCGACCACGCCAGCGGGCGCCGCGCGATAGGCCAGGATGATCAGGTGCTGGGCGATCACCGAAAACACGCCGACCAGCGCCATCATGGCCAGATGAAGCAGGGACGGCGGCTGATAGACGGCTGGTTGGGCCAGGCTCATGACCACGATCGCCAGCAGCATCGGATACAGGATCAGCACCGCCGAGCGTTCCTCGTTTCCGATCTTACGCACCAGCACGGATGCGAACGCGCTGCAGAACGCAGCCGTCAGGGCGGCAATGTGGCCCAGGGTGATTTCGGTCGCGCCGGGGCGCAGGACGATCAGCACCCCGATCAGGCCCACGCCCACCGCGGCCCAGCGTTGGGCGCGCACGACCTCGCCCAGTATCGGGATCGACAGGACGGTGACGATCAGCGGAAAGGAAAACAGCAGCGAGTAGACTTCGGCCAGTGGCAGGACTGAGAAGGCGTAGAAGGCACAGGACATACCCGTGACCATCAGCCCCGAGCGCAGCATGACCAACCATGGATGGCGAGGCAGGAAGTTTCCAGTGGCCTTGTCCGCCAGAATCGTGACCGCCATCGGCACAAAGGAAAACAGCGTGGCGAAAAAGATGATCTGCAGCACCGAATAAGTGCCGCCCAGCGTCTTGATCAGCGCGTCATGGGTGGCAAAGACGGCAAAACCGAGAAAGGCAAAGCCAAGTCCCTGAACGGTGGAGTTCTGTTTGCTCATATGGCTGGCCCCGGGCGGTTGGATGCAGTGGTAGGTGTCTGAGGCCTGATTAAACCCAATCGGCAGAGTCGGATAGCCCAAACTTTACCGCTAACATTCCTGCGGGACCGGCCGTTCAGCGCAAGATCGGCGGTGCCCCGGCCGGTTGGCGGGCGGCCGCGACACCGGCCTGCATTCCCGCCCTGATACGGCGGGCCAGCGCCACCCAAGGAGTGGCCGTTTCCGGGGGCAGGGTGCCGTGGGCGACCTTTTCGAACAGGTCCAGCCAATGTGCGAACATCTCGGGTTTCACGTCCGGACGCTCGACATGCACGCGCTGCGGATTGCCGCTGTAGACGCGCTCGAACAGGATGGCGTTGCGCCAGAAAGCGGCGATCTGGTCCTCATGTGCGGGCCAGTCGGTGACGTAACGGTTGAAGATCGGGCCTAGCAGGGCGTCCTGCCGGACGCGGGCGTAGAATGCGGTGACCTGCGCCCGGATCTGGTCGGACGTGGCGGGAAAACGTGGGGGTAGCACGGGCCGGGACATGGTCGGGGCTTTCAATTCAGGCTCTGTTCCGAGCCGATACCGCGTTTTCCGGCCCGGATGCAGGGGCGGAATTGTCGCGCTGCCCCGGCGTCAGCAGGTGCCGCAGCAGGGCCACCGGATGCGCCCGCAGGCTCAGGCGGGTGGCGACGTAATCCTCGACCACCTGTTCGCCCAGCGACATCTGCGGCAGATGGGCGGCGGGCTCGTCCAGCGCCTCACCTTCCAGATCCTGCGCGAACAGTGGCAGGGGCCTGGCGGTGGCGATCGCCTTGGCCTGCCACAGAGCCTCGCGCCGGGTCAGGCCGCAGGCGGCAAAGGCATCGGCCTCGGCCAGACGCTCGATCACCGAGGGGCCAAGGCCCGCGCGGCGCCAGACGTCGTCGACCTGGTGGTAGCCGTTGCCGCGCGCGGCGGTCAGCCAACTGGCGTCCTCCTCGCTTAGGCCCTTGATCTGGCGAAAGCCCAGCCGCAGGGCCAGCCCGCCATGGCCGTCGGGCTCCATCACGTTGTCCCAGAAGCTGGCATTGATGCAGACCGGGCGCACCTGCACGCCATGTTCGCGCGCATCGCGCACGATCTGGGCGGGGGCATAGAACCCCATCGGCTGCGAATTCAGCAGCGCGCAGGCGAAAATCCCCGGATGGTGGCACTTGATCCAGGCGCTGGCATAGACCAGCAGCGCAAAGCTGGCCGCGTGGCTTTCGGGGAAGCCGTAGGAGCCGAACCCCTCGATCTGCGAGAAGCAGCGTTCGGCAAATTCGGCGTCATAGCCGTTGCGCTGCATCCCGCGCAGGAACAGGGTGCGGAATTCGCTGACATTGCCATGCTTCTTGAAGGTCGCCAGAGACCGCCGCAGCCGGTCGGCCTGTTCGGGGGTGAAGCCCGCGCCGACGATGGCGATCTGCATCGCCTGCTCCTGAAACAGCGGCACGCCCAGCGTCTTACCCAGCACCTCGCCCAGTGCGTCCGAGGGGAAGCTGACCTCCTCCTCGCCGTTGCGGCGGCGGATATAGGGATGCACCATGTCGCCCTGGATGGGGCCGGGGCGGATAATGGCGACCTCGATCACCAGGTCATAGAAATTGCGCGGCCGCATCCGGGGCAGGAAGTTCATCTGCGCTCGTGATTCCACCTGGAACACGCCCACCGAATCCGCGCGGCACAGCATGTCATAGACCGCCGGGTCTTCGGGCGGCAGGGTGGCGAGCGTATAGCTGGTCTGGTGGTGCTGGGCGATCAGGTCAAAGGCCTTGCGGATACAGGTCAGCATGCCAAGGCTCAGGACATCGACCTTGAGGATGCCTAGGGAATCGATGTCGTCCTTGTCCCAGCAGATGACCGTGCGGTCCTCCATCGTGGCGTTTTCGATGGGCACCAGCTCGTCCAGACGGCCCTCGGTGATGATGAACCCGCCTACATGCTGGGACAGGTGGCGGGGGAAGCCGTTGATCTGATGTACCAGTGTTAGAGTCTGTTTTAGTCGGCGATCCTCTGGGTCGAGGCCGATCTCGCGCATCCGCTCGGCCTCGAGACCCGCGGTCGAGAAGAACCCCCACAGCTGCGAGGACAGGGCGGAAATCGTGTCCTCGGTCAGGCCCATGGCGCGGCCCACCTCGCGGATGGCGCGCTTGCCGCGATAGTGGATCACCGTGGCGCACAGCCCCGCGCGGTGGCGGCCATAGCGTTCATAGATGTGCTGGATCACCTCTTCGCGGCGTTCATGTTCGAAATCCACGTCGATGTCGGGCGGCTCGTCCCGCGCCTCGGAGACGAAGCGTTCAAACACCATGGTGCCCATCTCGGGGCTGACCGAGGTGACGCCCAGGCAATAGCAGACCACCGAATTGGCCGCCGACCCGCGCCCCTGGCACAGGATCCCGCGGCCGCGGGCAAAATGCACGATGTCGCGGACGGTCAGGAAGTAGGGCTCGTATTTCAGCTTGCCGATCAGGGTCAGTTCATGCGCCAGCATCGCCTTGACCTTTTCGGGCGCGCCGGCGGGATAGCGCCATTTCAACCCTTCATGCGCCAGCCGATGCAGGCGCTGGGCGGGGGTTTCGGTGCCGCTGACCTCGCTGGGATATTCATAGCGCAGCTCGTCCAGCGAGAAGGTGAGTTCCTGGCTGAGCGCATACGCGCGGGCCACGGCGCCTTCGTGCCCCTTGAAGATGCGCAGCATCTCGGCCTCGGACCGCAGGCGCTGTTCGCCATTGGCCAGCGCGTGGCGGCCCAGATCGTCCACCTTGCGGCGCAGCCGGATCGCGGTCAGCACATCGGCCAGCCGGCGGCGCGACCCGTGATGCATCATCGGCGCGGCGCTGGCGATGGTGGGCAGGCCCAGATGGCGCGATTCAGTCTCTAACACTTGGAAAAATGCCGTATCCGCCCCGTCATAGCGGGGATGCATCAGCAGGTGCATACGCCCGGCAAAGCGGCGCGTCAGCTGTTGCGCCTGTGTCCGCCATCCGCTCGCGCCGCCGGTCGGACGGCCCGCCTGTGGCCAGAGCAGCAGGTGCAGACCGTCGGAAAACTCCAGCAGGTCGGACAGGTGCAGGATGCAGTCGCCCTTGGCCGCGCGCAGCCGTCCGGTGGACAGGAGGCGGCACAGGTTGGCCCAGCCCTGCCGGTTGATGGGCAGGGCGGTGACGGGCGGGGCATCGGTAAAGATCAGCCGTGCCGCCGGGATCAGGCGCGGCACCGCATGCACCGGGAACGAGGGCGGTTTCGGGATGTGATTGGGGCAGGGCGGGCCGATGGGCGTGTTCCGCTCCTCCCACGCGCGGCGTTCACGCACCTTGCGGGCGATCTCGCGCGCCTGGGTGTGGGCGCGGACGATGCCGGCCACCGAGTTGTCATCGGCGATGGCGATGGCGGGCAGGCCCAGGGTGACGGCGCGCTCCATGTACTCCTCGGGGTGCGAGGCCCCGGTGAGGAAGGTGAAGTTCGACGTGATCGACAGCTCGGCATACATGGCGAGTCGTCATTATATTCTTGTTTTGTTCTTTTTCGAGTCCTTGTCTGCATTGCGCAGGAAACGGGTTGTCGATTCAGGTCCGGTGAAGTTTTGGTTCGAGCCCTGAGCGGACGTGTCGTGCATTCGCAGCAAACATCACCTTGGCTGGCTTCAAAGCTATCTTTGCATTTGTGAACCGATTGGATTGCAGCTTGGAAATCTACCTTCCGATCAGCGCGAAATCTGGGCTCAGCTCGCCACAGAGATATGGCTGTTCTTGCGCCCCGTGGTCGAAATGTAACTATTTGATTTCGAAGCTTTCAGTTGCGTGTAAACTCAGTTTCGCCCGCGCGTAAGCCGGTTTCCAATTCAATGTTGTCATAAAGCAAGGCGCGCAAAGTTTGCATCCGCCACCATTACACGCATTCTTAAAAAAGGTGAGATTTCTTAACAATGTCTGTCGACCGACCTTTATCTCACTCTTGGAGAGCATGAACTTCAGGTCTGTCTGAGGCACGACCCCTTCGTTCACGTGTAAGCCACAGACTGCTGCCTTGCCCCCAACATTTATTGATGCATACGCGATTATTGTTTCCCCTTTCTGCTGCGCAAGCCACGTTACGGTCGTTTTTCTGAACTGCTGTTCATTGCCTTTTAGCGCGAGGCATCCTTCCAGAAACTGCCCCTCTGCATGCGTGGCTGAAACGGAACAGGCGAGGAGGGTCAGTACGATTGCGATTTTCGAAAGAGTAAAACTCATGGCCTCGCTCCCGGTCTGACTACGGTTTGTTCGACAGTGAGCATTCGATTGCCCGTTTGAACGCCTTTGAGAGATCATCTCCATCGTTCGGAAAAGTCACAAGCAGTCTGCCGCGGTTATCATGAATAGAAATCGGCTTACCCTGCGAGATGAAGGAGCGGAACGTGGCCATGGAGATCGGGCGGCCAGCAAGAAAGTTGTGGCTCATCCCGGAAATCATCGAGCCTCCATAAAGTGCCTCAGGAATCCGAATTTCCCGCGAACCGGACTTCAACGTTAACTTTTTCCTGCCGAAGGAATAATCCCATCCCTTTTTGGATGCGTAGAACGACCAAGCCTGATCATTCTTCGCCTCGAACTCTAAGGATCCATCTTTGGAAAACAGCACCGCGCTACAGAGCGTATAGCGCCCTTTCTGTCCAGTTTGGGCTATGACAAATGTCGCAGGCTTCTTCACCACATACCAATACCCGAATCGTTCAACTTTTTCGCTCTTGCGGGTAGCCGGATCGGCCCACGCGACAGTCGAAAAACAAATGAGCGAAAGCAGGAAAAATGCAGGTCGAGATACTCTTGCTAGGGTCATCAATGGGCAAACTCCTACCTTTCAGAAAATTCAATTCGAGTAGCTTTCTCAGGATAGGGTTCCTCCGGCTTCCGTCATTGAGGTATGTCAAACTCTCGCTGGCTGGCAAAATGACCTGCCCCTGGTTTGCGTTACCTGGCCAACACCGTGCTTCGCCCATGTTTCCGCAAAACAGTTGTGCCTGGTGAACGAAGCGAAAGACAACTTCGTCCACAATGCGCTTATGCAAGGGCGGCGTGGCGAGTGGTCTTGGTTGTTCTGCAAAAAACCTCATCTGCCCAGACCGAAGTGGCACGGTGCCTAGTCACAGCTTGACCCGGTGCAGGCCTCGGCGCGGCTGGTTCTGATCATCGGCCGGGGCATCGTCAGCGCGCGCGGAGGTCAGGGCCAGGAACACGTCCTCGAGATCGGCCTCCTCGGTGCGCACGTCGCGGATGCGGATGCCGGCCAGACGGACCGCCTCGAGCACCTGCTCGGCGCTGGTTTCCGGGCTGCGGTAGTGCAGCGCGAGGCTGCCGTCGTCGCGCAGGCTGGCCTGAACGCCGGGGGCGGCGGGCAGGGCGGTCACGGGGGCCTCGGGGGTGATGACCATGGTGCGGCCGTCCATGCGGCCCAGCAGGTTGGCGGTGCTGTCCTGCGCGACCTTTTCCCCGTGGTTGATGATGGCGATCTCGTCGCACATCTCCTGCGCTTCTTCCAGGTAGTGGGTGGTCAGGATGATGGTCATGCCCTGCTGGTTCAGCTTGCGCACATTGGCCCACAGCATCTGGCGCAGTTCAATGTCCACGCCGGCGGTGGGTTCGTCCAGCACCAGGATTTTCGGGTGGTGCACCAGCGCCTTGGCCAGCAGCAGCCGCCGCCGCATCCCGCCCGACAGCGTGCGGGCATAGGCCTCGGCCTTGTCGCTGAGGCCGACCAGTTCGAGGATCTCGTCGCTGCGCCGCTGCGATTTGGGAACGCCGTAAAGTCCCGCCTGCACCTCGAGCGCGCCGCGGGGGGTGAAGAACGGGTCGAGGTTCAGCTCCTGCGGCATCACCCCGATGGCCGCACGGGCCTGGCGCGGGTTGCGGTCCTGGTCATAGCCCCAGATCGTAACCTGGCCGGCGGTCTTGATCACCAGCCCTGCGAGAATGTTGATCAGGGTCGATTTGCCTGCGCCGTTCGGCCCCAGCAGGCCAAAGACCGACCCGCGCGGGATATCCAGGTCAATGCCCTTCAGCGCGTGTTTCTCGGGTTGGCCCTTGCCGCCGCGATAGGTTTTGCGCAGGCCGCGAAGGCTGATCGCTGCATCGGTCATTGCTGGCTCTTGCCCCCGGTTTCTTGATCGCTCATAAACGCACCTAATGCATGCCCGCGAGGCCGACAACCAGTGAAGGATCGCACGCCGTGACAATCGAAGCTCCGGAAACCAAGATCGTCGAGACAAGCCGCGTCGCCTGCGATGGCGGCGAGGGCGCGCTGGGCCATCCGCGCGTCTGGTTGCAGATCCCCGAAGATCAGGGCTGGGTCGAGTGCCCCTATTGCGATTGCAAATATGTTCTGAAGGACGCACAGCAACACTGATTGCCCGCCCAACCGCAGTCCGCCCAAATCTCGCCGCGATTTTCATCCAGTGCGTTGGTGTGACAAACGTGGGTGTGAATGATGACCGATATGACTGCTGCTGATTCCGGGAATCCGGTTTTTGGATGGGTTGGCTTTTGCCTTGCGGCACTGGCCCTGTTCGCAGCCCTGTTCGTGTTCTGGGCAGGGCCATTCGCGCCGCAGCAATCCACCGGCGTGACTCTGGGCGAACTGGCCGCCGAGTTGGGTAAATCGACCCTGCGGGCCGCCGCGGGGATGGAGCAGCCCGCGCCGATCGCACCCACCCGCGATCTGGATGACTTTCTGCAGATCGGTGTCGCCATGCTGGGCGGGTTGGCGATCGTCGTCTCGGTCATCGGCATCCTGCGGCACGAAAAACGCCGCCCGGCCATTGCCGGTGTGGTCATCGGAACCGGCGCGATCCTGTTCCAGTTCTTCGCAATGGCGTTTTTCGCGTTCCTTGGCGCGCTGGTCATCATGGCGCTGCTGAACAGTTTCTCGGATGTTTTCAGCGGTCTGTTTGGCGGCTAGGGCGCGTTCCTGACTGGTCACCCGGCTGCCCCTGTGGCAGAACCGTCCCTGACTGACGGGGAGAGCGCGCATGAGCACATTCGGAAAAGGCTGCCATCTGCATCTGATCGACGGATCGGCCTTCATCTTTCGCGCCTATCACGCCCTTCCGCCGCTGACGCGGAAATCGGACGGGCTGCCGATTGGCGCCGTTTCGGGCTTTTGCAACATGTTGCAGCGTTACGTGGATGGCGACCACGGCCCGGACGCGCCGACTCATCTGGCGGTGATCTTCGACAAGGGCTCGCACACCTTCCGCAATGACATGTACGACCTCTACAAGGCCAACCGCGAGGCGATGCCCGAGGATCTGCGCCCGCAGATCCCCCTGACCCGGCAGGCGACCGAGGCCTTCAACATCCCCTGCAAAGAACTGGAGGGGTACGAGGCCGATGACATCATCGCCACGCTGGCCTGTCAGGCGCGCCAGGCCGGGGGGCGGGTGACCATCGTCAGTTCCGACAAGGACCTGATGCAGCTGGTGGGCGACGGTGTCGAAATGCTGGACGCCATGAAGAACAAGCGCATCGACCGCGAGGGGGTGTTCGAGAAATTCGGCGTCTATCCCGAGCGCGTCGTGGATGTGCAGGCGCTGGCCGGTGACAGCGTCGACAACGTGCCGGGCGCGCCGGGGATCGGGATCAAGACGGCGGCACTGCTGATCAACGAGTTCGGTGACCTGGAGACGCTGCTGGACCGGGCCGAGGAGATCAAGCAGCCCAAGCGCCGCCAGACCCTGATCGAGAAGCGCGACCAGATCGAGCTGTCGAAGAAGCTGGTGCAGCTGGATTGCGATATGCCGCTGGATTTCACGCTGGACGATCTGGAGCTTCGCGACCCCGACCCGGACAAGCTGTTGTCGTTCCTGGCCGAGATGGAGTTCCGCACGCTTTCCAAGCGGATCGCCGAGAAGCTGGGGGTCGAGCCGCCGGTGATCGCGGATGCGCCCGCGCCGGTCGCGTCGGATGATCCGCCGGCTGACGAACTGCCGTTCGATGCCAGCAAATACGAATGTGTGCGTGATGCCGCGGCCTTGCAGAAATGGATCGATCAGGCGCATGAACGCGGCTGGGTGGCGGTGGACACCGAGACAACCGGCCTGAACGAGATGGTGGCCGATCTGGTCGGCATTTCGCTGTGCATCGAGCCGGGCGAGGCCTGCTATATCCCGCTGACCCACCGCGACGGTGCCAGTGACGACCTGTTCGGCTCGGACGCGCTGGCCGAGGGGCAGATGCCGCTGGATGAGGCGCTGGAGATGCTCAAGCCGGTGCTGGAGGATCCGTCGATCCTGAAGATCGGGCAGAACATGAAATATGACGCCAAGATCTTTGCACGCTACGGCGTGGATGTCGCCCCGATCGACGACACGATGCTGATGTCCTATGCCATGCATGCGGGTGAGCATGGACACGGCATGGACACGCTGTCCGAACGCTATCTGGGCCACACGCCGATCCCGATCAAGCCGTTGCTGGGTTCGGGCAAGTCGGCGATCACCTTCGACAAGGTGCCAATCGACGAGGCCACCGCCTATGCCGCCGAGGACGCCGACATCACCCTGCGCCTGTGGAAGCTGTTCAAGCCGCAGCTGCACCGGGTTCAGGTGACCACCGTCTATGAAACGCTCGAGCGTCCCCTGGTGCCGGTTCTGGCCGAGATGGAGATGCATGGTATCAAGGTCGACCGTGACGTGCTGAGCCGCATGTCGAACGCGTTTGCCCAGAAAATGGCTGCGTTAGAGGCTGAAATCCACGAGTTGGCGGGCGAGAATTTCAATGTCGGCTCGCCTGCGCAGCTGGGCGAGATCCTGTTCGACAAGATGGGCCTAGAGGGCGGCAAGAAGGGCAAGACCGGCAAGTATTCGACCGGTGCCGACGTGCTGGAAGATCTGGCGACCGAGCATGAGCTGCCGCGCCGGGTGCTGGACTGGCGGCAACTCAGCAAGCTGAAATCGACTTATACCGACGCGCTGCAGACCCATATCAATCCCGATACGGGGCGGGTGCATACGTCTTATGCCATCACCGGGGCGAACACGGGGCGTCTGGCCTCGACCGATCCGAACCTGCAGAACATACCGGTGCGCACCGAAGAAGGCCGCCGCATCCGCGAGGCTTTCATCGCCGAGCCGGGCAATGTTCTGGTGTCGCTCGACTATTCACAGATCGAGCTGCGCATCCTCGCGCATATCGCCGATATTCCGGCCTTGAAACAGGCCTTTGCCGATGGGCTGGACATTCACGCCATGACCGCGTCGGAAATGTTCGACGTGCCGCTGGACGAGATGACGCCCGAAATCCGCCGCAAGGCCAAGGCGATCAATTTCGGCGTGATCTACGGCATTTCGGGCTTTGGTCTTGCGCGCAACCTGCGCATTCCGCGGGCCGAGGCGCAGGGCTTCATCGACCGCTATTTCGAACGCTTCCCGGGCATCCGGCGCTATATGGACGACACCATCGCTTTCGCCAAAGAGCATGGCTATGTGCAGACCCTGTTCGGGCGCAAGATCCACACGCCCGAGATCAACGCCAAGGGGCCGCATGCGGGGTTCGCGCGCCGCGCGGCGATCAACGCGCCGATTCAGGGCACCGCGGCGGACGTGATCCGGCGGGCGATGGTGCGGATGCCTCAGGCGATCGACGGGCTGCCGACCAAGATGCTGCTGCAGGTGCATGACGAACTGCTGTTCGAAGTGGCCGAGGACGCGGTGGACAAGACCATCGAGATTGCGCGCGACGTAATGGAGAACGCGCCTGATCCGGCGGTGAAGCTGGACGTGAAACTGACCGTGGATGCGGGCAAGGGCGCCAACTGGGCCGAGGCGCATTAGGCAAGCGCCGTGCCACTCATCAAGCCCGGCGGACCCTCTTCGCGGCAGGTCAGGCCTCGGGCCTGACCAACAGCGCGACCAGCCGACGGGTCAGCGGAGCCACGAACAGAACCACTGCGAAGGCCACCGGCCAGCTGACGCTCCAGGCGCCCATCCAGCTGGACAACGTGCTGGGGCCGAGGCCGACCTCTTTCACCGTGGCGATGCAGGTCACGATGCAGGACATCAGCCCGGACAGGATGAAACCGAACAGGACGGGGGCAAAACGGGCTGGGATCATGCGGCTGTTCCTCTGCTGATTTGCCTTTTCATATGCAGCATTCGAAATGTGATTTCCAGTGCGCAGGCGCACAGGCCTATCGCATCCAGTGCAGAGAGGCGTCGGTGCGCCGGGTCGAGGGCGTGTATTCGGCGCTGACCCAGCCGTCATAACCGCTGTCGTCGATTGCTGCGAACAGTGCGGTGAAATCGGTCTCGTCCCGGCCGGGTTCCGACCTGTCGGGGGCCGATCCGATCTGAATATGCACGATCCTGTCGCGGAATCTGTCCCAGACGGCCTGCGCATTGCCATGGATCATCCGGGCATGAAAGCTGTCGAATTGCAGGCCCACATTCTGGCGGTCGATCCGGTCTAGGCACGCGGCGGCCAGATCATAGTCGTTCAGAAAATACTCGGGCTGCGAGACCGGGTTCAGCGGTTCGATCGTGAACTGCTGATGCGGCGCAAAATCCGCGGCCCATTGCAGGTTGCGCACGAAACAGTCCTGCGCGTCCGCTCCCGAGGCATAGCCCGCCATCACATGGATCAGGCCGGGCCTCAACGCCTCGGCATAGCGCAGGACGCGGCGGATGTCGGACCGGAACCGCCCCTCGCCCCCCGGAACGGCCGCATAGCCGGGCTGGCCGCCGGTATAGTTGGGCGGCGGCGCGTTGATCAGTACCAGGTCCAGCCCGTTTGCCAGCAAAGCGCGGCGGGTTTCCTTGGCCGCCAAGTCATAGGGAAACAGGATCTCGACCGCTTTGAACCCTGCATCCGCCGCCGCCTTGAACCGGTCGAGATAGGGCAGCTCGGCAAAGAGCAGCGAGATATTGGCGGCAAATCGGGGCATTGTCCTCTCGGGCTGATGGCGCGCCGACCTTAGTGGCGTGCGGCGTGCAGAGGAAGGGTTTGAAAACGACAATATGTCGAAAATCGGCCAGACCGGCGCGGGCCGATTGTGAAGGGTCGGGGTGTCGCAGCGAATCATTTTCCTGGCGCTGCACCAACAAAAGGGTTGAAACCGATGGCGATGAGTCCGGACCCCGTTCGCGGGCCCAGTTTCACTGCGACCGGTGCGCGGCAATCCGCCCTGTCCGGAAACGGGCTGGCGGTGGCGTCGATGCTGACCTGGGCGGCCGGTTTCCCGGCGGCCGAGATCCTGTTGCAGTCCTGGCCGCCCGTCGCCCTATGGGCAGCGCGGCTGATGCTGGCGGTGGCAGTGATGGTGCCGATCTGGATCTGGATCGACGGACCCGGCGCCGTGCTGCGCGCCCGATGGGGACATGCGGTGCGGGTCGGCGGTTTTGGCCTGGGGCTGGGCATGTTCCTGATCATCCTGGCGCAGAAGCTGACCGACCCGGTGACGGTCGCCATCATCGCCTCGTGCGCACCGCTGGTGGCCACCCTGCTGGAACTGGCCGCGGGAACCCGTCGCCTGCGCGCGAATTTCGCGCTGGGCGTGGTCGTTTCGATCATCGGCGGGCTGATCGCCACCAGCGCCATCGCGCCCGCGCAGCTTGGGCTGGGTGCGCTCTGCGCGGTCGGGTCCACGACATTGTTCTGCTGGGGCAGCATGGCCACGGCACGCGATTTCCCGGACCTCAGCCAGACCGGCCGCACCACCATCACGCTGGCCGGTGGCGCGATCGTGGCCTCGGTGCTGATCGGACTGGCCAGCCTGGCCGGGTTCGACCTCCGGCCCCAGGGTGCCATCGACACGCTGCAGGCCGGGATGCTGGTCATCTACGCGCTGATATCGCTGGGGCTCAGCCAGGTTCTGTTCATCGCCTCGGTCGGCAAGCTGGGCGTGGCGCTTGCCTCGTTCCACATCAACGTGGCCCCGTTCTATGTGATGGTCATCATGCTGGTGTTGGGAGAAGAGTGGAACTGGACCCGTGCGCTGGGCGCGGCGGTGGTGGCGCTGGCCGTGGTGCTGGCGCAGGACCGGCCCGGACGGCAGACGGCCTAGCTGTCATCCACCATGTCCGATGGCGCGATGGCAAAGAACTGCCCGCCCGACCAGACGCCGAACTGCCCGTCGTGATGGGTGGCGATGTCCACCAGCCGATAGAAGCTTTTGCGGTCGATCCGCGCCTCGAGGTTCGATCGCACCAAAAAGTAGGGGCTCGGCTCACTCGTTTCGGGGTCGATGACCACCCGGATCGGATGATCCGGCCCGGCCGTCACCGTATCGCCGACATGGGTGGTAAACGTCAGAACCTGATTCTCGCCCGCGCCGGTCCGGTCGAAATCGACCGCCACAAACGGCGCGTCTTCGACCGTTATGCCGACCTTCTCGACCGGGGTGACCAGGAAATAGGCGTCCCCTTCTTTCTTAAGAATCGAGGAAAAGAGCCTCACAAGCTCGAACCGGGTGATGGGCGACCCTAGATAATACCAAGTGCCATCGCGCGCGATGCGCATGTCCAGATCGCCGCAGAACGGAGGATTCCAGCTGTCGACAGGGGGCAGACCCCGCGGTTTGGCCGCCTTGACCGAGGCCGCCAGACCCTCAGGGGACGGTTTCACAGGATTTTGTCCGCTCATTGTTTTTGCCATTTCCTCGCAGCGCGATACACTTCATCTATACTAAGTCCACGGAAGGGAAAGTCATGACCGAACCTGCCGACCTCGTGTCCGAGATCGAAGCGCTGGAAGCGAAACTGCAACAGGCCAAATCCTCGATCACCCGCCGCTTCATCGGGCAGGAGAGGGTCGTCGACCTGACGCTGACCGCGCTGCTGTGTGGCGGTCATGCCCTGCTGATCGGGCTGCCGGGCCTGGGCAAGACGCGGCTGGTGGAAACCCTGTCCACCGTCATGGGCCTGCATGGCAACCGCATCCAGTTCACCCCCGACCTGATGCCGGCCGACATTCTGGGGTCCGAGGTTCTGGACACCGCCGAGGATGGCAGTCGCCATTTCCGATTCATTCCCGGCCCGATCTTCTGTGAACTCTTGATGGCGGACGAGATCAACCGCGCCAGCCCGCGCACCCAGTCGGCGCTGCTGCAGGCGATGCAGGAACGCACGGTGACCGTCGCGGGCGAGGATCGCGCGTTGGGCGTGCCGTTCCACGTTCTGGCCACCCAGAACCCGATCGAACAGGAGGGCACCTATCCGCTGCCCGAGGCCCAGTTGGACCGTTTCCTGGTGCAGATCGACGTGAACTATCCCGACCGCCAGACCGAGCGTGACATCCTGCTGGCCACCACCGGCGTGGCCGAGGAGGAAGCGCACCAGATCTTCACCAAGGAAGAATTGCTGGCCGCGCAGGTTCTGCTGCGCCGGATGCCGGTGGGCGAGTCGGTGGTCGAACTGATCCTTGATCTGGTGCGCGCGTTCCGCCCCGAAGAACCCGGCGTGTCCGAGCGCGTGTCCGAGACCGTCGCCTGGGGCCCCGGTCCGCGCGCGGCGCAGGCGCTGATGATGACGGTGCGGGCGCGGGCGATGCTGCAGGGCCGGCTGGCCCCCAATGCCGAAGATGTGCTGGACATGGCGCGCCCGGTGCTGAGCCACCGGATGGCGCTGAACTTCGCCGCGCGGGCGCGCGGTGACAGCCTGGCCGACCTGATCGAAACCACCGCGGCCGGGCTTGTCCGGGCCGAGGCGGCCGCGTGAACGCGGTCCGCACCCTTCGCGAAAGATCCGAGGCCGAGGCGTCCCGGCTGCCGCCGCTGTTGGCGCGGGCCGAACACCTGGCCGGAACCGTGCTGCTGGGTGATCACGGCCGGCGGCGTTCGGGGTTGGGCGATGATTTCTGGCAATACCGACCGGCCCAGATCGGCGACAGCCGGCGGATGATCGACCATCGCCGCTCGGCCCGCGGCGATCAGCAATATGTGCGCGAACGCGAATGGCAGATCGCGCAGTCGATCATGCTGTGGGTCGATCAGGGTGCCTCGATGCGCTTTGCGTCCGACAAATCCCTGCCCACCAAGGCCGACCGGGCCCGCCTGCTGGGGCTGGCCACGGCGATCCTGCTGGTGCGCGGGGGCGAGCGTGTGGGTCTGACCGGAACCACCCTGCCGCCCCGGCGCGGCAATGCCCAGATCATCCGGCTGGCGCAGGCCCTGTCCGAAGATACCGAGGCCGACTACGCCCCGCCCGAGCATCGCGCCATGATCCCCCATGCCCGCGCCGTGTTCATCTCTGACTTCCTCGGTCCGCTGGACGAGGTCGAACTGGCCCTGACCAAGGCCGCCGATCGCGGCGTGCGTGGCGTGTTGCTGCAGGTTCTGGACCCGGGCGAGGAGAGCTTCCCCTATCGCGGGCGCACCATCTTCGAAAGCGTCGGCGGCACGGTCCGGCACGAGACCCTCAAGGCCGGAGACCTGCGCGATCGCTATCTGGCGCGGCTGGCGCGACGCAAGGATGACCTGACCCGCCTGTGCCGGGTGACTGGCTGGCAACTGGGCCTGCACCACACCCAAGACAGCGCGCAGGCGGCCCTGTTGTGGCTTTATCGTGCGCTGGACGGAGGGGCGCGATGACAGTTCTGGCGGGCATCGGCTTTACCGCGCCGTGGGTGTTGCTGGGTCTGCTGACCCTGCCGATCCTTTGGCTGATCCTGCGCGCCGTGCCGCCCGCGCCGATCCGACGGCTGTTCCCGGCGGTGACCCTGTTGCTGGGCCTGAAGGACGACGAGAGCGTATCCGACCGCACCCCGTGGTGGTTGTTGCTGCTGCGCATGCTGGCGGCGGCGGCAATTATTGTCGGTCTGGCCGGCCCGGTGCTGAACCCGTCGCGCGACGAAACCGGATCGGGGCCATTGCTGCTGGTGCTGGATGCCAGCTGGGCCGGGGCCACGCGCTGGCCCGCCACACTGGATCAGATCGACGCGCAGCTGACCGAAGCCGGACGGGCCGGGCGCCCGGTCTCGATCCTGCGCCTGACCGAGCCGGAACCGCCCGTCTTCCAGACCGCCGAGGCCTGGCGCAACCGCCTGCCCGGGCTGGTTCCGCAGCCGTGGCAGCCGGACGCGGCGCAGATCGAGCAGGCGTTGGCCGACTTGGCGGGGGTCGAGGGCAGGTTCGACGCGCACTGGTTCACGGACAAGCTGGACTATCCGGGCCGCGAAACCCTACTGTCTGCGCTGCAGGCGCGGGGCGCGGTCACGGTCTATCGCGCGGCGGCGCCGACCCTGGCGCTGCTGCCGGCCACCTATCAGGATGGGGCGATCCGGCTGACCGCGGTGCGCGCCACAACCGGACCGGCGCAGACCGTCACCATCAATGCACAGGGGCGCGACCCGGCGGGCGTGATGCGCCTGCTGCAATCGGTTGAGGTCAGCTTCGACAGCGGCACGACCCAGGCGCAGGCCGATCTGGCGTTGCCGTCCGAACTGCGCGCCCGCATCACTCGGTTCGAGCTGCAGGGCCAGCGGTCGGCCGGGGCGGTTTCGTTGACCGATGACAGCCTGCGCCGGCGCGAGGTCGCCCTGATCGCCGGAACCGTCAACCGCGAGGGGCTGGAGCTGCTTTCGCCACTGCACTACCTGACGCAGGTGCTGATCCCCACTGCCGATTTCGTCGAGGGCGGGCTGGCCGAGGTTCTGCCTGCCAACCCGGATGTGATCGTGCTGGCCGATGTGGCCAAGCTGACCCCCGCCGAACAGGCCGGATTGGTCGAATGGGTCGAACAGGGCGGGCTGCTGCTACGCTTTGCCGGTCCGCACATGGCGGCCAGTGATCTGGGCCGCGATGCCGAAGACGTCCTGCTGCCGGTGCGGCTGCGCAGCGGTGGCCGCTCGGTCGGCGGCGCGATGAGCTGGGGCGAAGCCAAGGGGTTGGCGCCTTTCCAGGAAGGCTCGCCCTTTTACGGGTTGCGCATCCCCGACGATGTGACCGTCAGCACCCAGGTGATGGCGCAGCCCGACCCGAACCTGGCCGACCGGGTGATCGCCGCGCTGTCGGATGGCACGCCGCTGGTGACGCGCAAGCCGCTGGGCCTGGGTCAGGTGGTGCTGTTCCATGTCACCGCCGATGCCGAATGGTCGACCCTGCCGCTGTCGGGCCTGTTCGTCGAAATGCTCGACCGGCTGGCCGTGGCCTCGGCCGCCAAGACGCGGCAGGTCGAACAGCTGCAAGGCACCACGTGGGAGCCGATTCAGGTGATGGACGGGTTCGGAACCCTGTCCGACGCGGGCAATCTGGCCGGTGTCGATGGCCCCGCGCTGGTGTCCGGCGCATTGGGGCCCGACCTGCGCCCGGGTCTGTATGAAAGCGGCAAGCAGAAGCTGGCCCTGAACGTGCTGACCGAGGACAGCACGCTGCGCCCGATAAGCTGGCCTGCGGATGTGCCCATCAAGGGGCAGGAGGTCAGTGCCGAGACCCCGATCGGGGGTCTGCTGCTGAGCCTCGCCCTGATCCTGCTGGCGGTTGACGTCGTGGCCTCGCTGGCGCTGTCGGGGCGTCTGGGGCTGGCGCGGGCGGCGGCGGTGGCGCTGGGCGCGGTTCTGATCGTACCGCAGGCGAAGGCGCAGACACCGGAAGAGACCGAATTCGCCCTGCGGGCGACCAAGGAATTGGTGCTGGCCCATGTCCTGACCGGCAATGCCCAGGTCGATGATGTCGCCCATGCCGGGTTGCGCGGCCTGTCGCAGACCCTGACCTATCGCACATCCGTCGAACCGGCCGAGCCCATGGGTGTGGACCTCGAACGTGACGAACTGGCCTTCTTCCCGCTGCTCTACTGGCCGATCACACCGGATCAGCCCCAGCCCTCGGCTGAGGCTTATGCCAGGCTGAACGCCTATCTACGATCGGGCGGGATGATCCTGTTCGACACGCGCGATGCCGACATTGCCGGATTCGGCGCCGCCAGTCCCAATGGGCGCAAGCTGCAGCAGCTGGCGACTCCGCTGAATATCCCTGCGTTAGAGCCTGTTCCGCGCGATCACGTCCTGACCCGAACCTTCTATCTGTTGCAGGATTTCCCAGGGCGCTATGCCGGAACCGAGATCTGGGTCGAGGCCGCGCCCCCAGACGCTGAACAGATCGAAGGCATGCCCTTCCGCAACCTCAATGATAACGTCACTCCGGTGGTGATTGGTGGCAACGACTGGGCCGGGGCTTGGGCAGTCGACCGGAACGGGCAGGCGTTGCTGCCGGTCGGGCGCGGCTATGCCGGAGAACGCCAGCGCGAGCTGGCCAACCGGTTCGGCGTCAATCTGGTCATGCACGTGCTGACCGGGAATTACAAATCCGATCAGGTGCACGTGCCTGCTTTGCTTGACAGGTTGGGCCAATGACCGGTTCCGTCATCTTTGACCCGCTGATCCCGTGGCCCGCTCTGGTCGCCATTGGTTCGATCGCTTTGGCCGCGACGGTCCTGGCGCTGTGGCGCGGGCTGTCGGGCTGGGCGTTGCGCGGTCTGGCGGCGCTGGTACTCTTGGCGGCCTTGTCCGGCCCGGTCTACCAGATCGAGGACCGCGCTCCGCTGACCGACATCGTGCTGATGATCGAGGATGAAAGCGCCAGCCAAACCCTATCTGACCGCGCCGAACAGACCACGCAGACCGCCGAGGCCCTGGCTGCCGAGATCGAGGCTCGCGACAACACCGAACTGCGCCGCATCACCGTGGGCGACGGCGACGGGGACGAAGGCACTCAGGTCATGGCAGCGCTGAATGCGGCGCTGGCCGAGGAACCCCGCGCCCGCATCGCCGGTATTCTGATCCTGTCGGACGGCATCGTGCATGACGTCGATCAGGCCCCGGATCTGCCCGCGCCAATGCACCTGTTGCAGACCGGTCGCGCGCAGGATTGGGACCGCCGCCTGATCGTGCGCAACGCTCCCGCCTTTGCCATCATCGGCGAGCCGGTCACGCTGACCCTGCGGGTCGAAGACAGCGGCGCCGCGCCCGCCGGTGCAGTCTCGGCCCCGTTGGAAATTGCCGTGGACGGTGGTGAGCCGCAGCAATTCAGCATCCCGATCGGCGTGGATGTCGAGCTGCCGGTGACCCTGCCCCATGGCGGGCGCAACGTCATCCAGTTCACCGTTCCGCAGGCTGATGGCGAACTGACCGACCGCAACAACACTGCCTTGATCCAGATGAACGGGGTGCGCGATCGGCTGCGCGTTCTGCTGGTCTCGGGCTCGCCGCATCCGGGCGGGCGCACCTGGCGCAATCTGCTGAAATCCGACAGCTCGGTCGACCTGGTGCATTTCACCATCCTTCGCCCGCCCGAGAAACAGGACGGGGTTCCGGTGGACGAACTGTCGCTGATCGCATTCCCCACGCGTGAGCTGTTTCTGGAGAAGATCAACGATTTCGACCTGATCATCTTTGACCGCTACAAGCGGCGCGGCATCCTGCCGGCGATCTACCTGGACAACGTGACCAACTATATCAATGATGGCGGGGCGGTGCTGATCGCGGCCGGGCCGGATTTCGCGACCGCCGACAGCATTTTCCGCTCACCCCTGTCCGCGATCCTGCCCGCACAGCCCACGGCCCGCGTGATCGAGGATCGCTATGTGCCCACGGTGACCGACCTGGGTCAGCGGCACCCTGTGACCTCCGATCTGGGCGAGGACGGTGAATGGGGCGCATGGCTGCGGCAAATCGACGTCCAACAAAGCGCGGGCGAGGTGTTGATGACCGGGGTCGACGACCGGCCGCTGCTGGTGCTAGACCGGGTGGGTGAAGGGCGCGTGGCGCTGCTGGCCTCGGATCACGCCTGGCTGTGGAGCCGCGGATACGAGGGCGGTGGCCCGCAACTGGAACTGCTGCGCCGTCTGGCTCACTGGATGATGAAGGAACCCGAGCTCGAGGAAGAGGCGCTGTGGGCCGAGGCCAACGGCCAGTCGATGCGCATCATCCGCCAGACCCTGAACGAAGAGGTCGGCCCCGTCACCGTCACCCGCCCCAATGGCGAAACGCTCGAGGTGCCGCTGCGCGAGATGTCGCCCGGCCGGTTCGAGGCGCAGTATTTCGGCCCAGAGATCGGCCTCTACCGCTTGCAGGAAGGGGACCTGACTGCCGTGATCGGCCTGGGCCCGGCCGCGCCGCGGGAATTCGAGCGCACAATCGCCACCCCCGAGATTCTTGCGCCGGTCATGGCGGCCATGCGCGGCGGTGCGATCCGTGTCGAGGACGGGCTGCCGGCCATCCGCAACGTGCGCGCGGGACGCCCGGCGGCCGGACGCGGCTGGATCGGGCTGACCCCGCGCGAGGCGTATGAAACCCGCGACGTGACTCAGGCGGGCCTGCTCCCGCCCTGGCTGGTTCTGCTGCTGGCGGGGGGCTTTCTGTTGGCCGGCTGGCTGCGTGAGGGGCGTGGCTGAGGCGTTTTAAACAGATTTTCACGCTCTGCCGGAATCCTGTGTCCGAACGGACCGGGAAAATAACAATGAGCCTTGCTGAAAAACTGGCACAGGAACGGCGCGCGCGGTTGGCGGCCGAACGCATGTTGGCATTGAAACAGGCCGAATTGTCGTCGGCCAATCAAAAGCTGGGTGAATACGCCCTGGCGCTGACCAAGCGGATCGGCGAAACCCAGGCCGAGGTTGCGACCGTTCGGGACGAGAATGAAAGGGTCAAATCCGACCTGACCATCGCACATGCCAAGATCGAAGTGGCCGAGCGCCGCCTGTGGCATTCGATCCAGACCATTCAGGACGGGTTCGCATTCTTTGACGGCAATGATTGCCTGATCAGCGCCAATACCGCCTATCTGAGCGTATTTGAAGGGCTGGATGAGGTCGCGCCAGGCGTCTCGTATCAACGCATACTCGATCTGCTGACCGACGAGGGGATCATCGTCATCGCCGACGAAGAGGCCGAGACGTGGAAAGCCCGTATGCGGCGGCGCTGGGCCCGGATGGCCCCTCCGCCCGAGGTGATCCAGCTGTGGAACGGGCAGTACATCAAGCTGATCGACCAGCGTGGGCAAGGGGGCGACGTGGTCAGCCTGGCGCTGAACATCACCGCCTCGGTCCAGCACGAGACGCTGTTGCAGGCCGCGCGCGACAAGGCCGAGGCAGCCAACCGGGCCAAGTCGGCCTTTCTGGCCAACATGAGCCACGAAATTCGAACCCCGATGAACGGCATCGTCGGGATGACCGACCTGTTGTCGGAAACCCCGATGAACGACGAACAGCGGCTCTATGTCGATACGATCCGCGCCTCGGGCGAGGCGTTGCTGGTCATCATCAACGACGTTCTGGACTACTCCAAGATCGAGGCCGACAAGCTTGAACTGCATCCCGAGGAATTCGACCTGGAACGTTGCATCCTCGAGGTCGCGACGTTGCTGCAACCCACGGTGCGCGACAAGGGTCTGACCCTTCTGGTCGACTACGACCTGTTTCTACCCACGCTGTTCGTGGGCGATCCGGGCCGCGTGCGGCAGGTCCTGACCAACCTGGTCGGAAACGCGGTCAAGTTCACGCCCCAGGGGCATGTGCTGATCCGGGTCACCGGGGTGCCGAATGCCGAACGGAAGACTTGCGACATCCAAGTCGCGATCGAGGATACGGGCATCGGGATTCCGCCCGACAAGATCGACCACATCTTCGGCGAGTTCAACCAGATCGAGGACGCCAAATCCCGCGAGTTCGACGGCACCGGGCTTGGGCTGGCCATCAGCAAGCGGCTGATCACGATGATGGGCGGCGCCATCTGGGTTGAAAGCGATCCTGGCAAAGGGTCCTGTTTCGGGTTCCGCCTGACGCTGCCCACCGCCGAGGGGGCGCAGCCCGCCCCGCCGCCGGATCTTGCGGACCGGTTGAAACATGTCGTCCTGGTCGAGGATCTTGCCGTCAACCGGGCGATTCTGGGCAAGCAGCTGCGACGGCTCGGGGCCGAGGTGACGGACTGCGCCACCGGCACCCAGGCCTTGTCGGCGATGCAAGGGTCGGTGGATCTTGTGCTGTGCAACCATGATCTGCCCGACATGGATGGGTTGGAACTGGCGGCGACGTTGCGCAGCCGGGGCTGGGACAAGGTGCCGATCGTGCTGATTTCGGCGAATCCGGGCATCATTCATGCTGACCCCAACCACCACCTGATCCAGGGCGTTCTGAAGAAGCCGATCCCGCGGGCTGAACTGTTCTCGCGCCTGATGGATTTGGGGGGTGGTGTATTGCCGCGACCCAGAGCGGCGGACTTTGCCACTGCCCCGGTGCGCATGGCGAGCGGGAAACGACGTCTCATGCGGGTTCTGGCGGCCGAGGACAACCGGACAAACCAGCTGATCCTGACGAAAATGACCAAGGGCCTGAACATCGAGCTGCGACTGGCGGCCAACGGGCTCGAGGCGGTCGCGGCCTATGACGAATTCGAACCCGACCTGATTTTCATGGATATTTCGATGCCGAAGATGGACGGCAAGCAGACGACCGAGGAAATACGGCGCAAAGAGATCGGAACGGGCCGGCACGTCCCGATCGTGGCCCTGACGGCCCATGCGATGATGGGCGACAGAGAAAATATCCTTGCGGCGGGTCTGGATCATTTTCTGACCAAGCCCCTGCAGAAGAAGCTGATCTGCGAAATGATCCAGGCGCATTGCCCGACGGGTGCTCAACCCGTCATTGTCGAGCCAGCCGGTGCGGTTTAGGCGGGCGCCATGTCACAGGAACGAGGTTTTCGCCCCCGCGCCTTGGGCGAAATTGCAATACGCTGCGCCAACATGGCGGCGATGGTTGACTTCTAGGAAAACGTCATCGGGCTGACCCGCCTGCATGGCGGTCATGATAGGGCGATCGCATTCTTTCGGATTGCAGAAGGGTTCGACGGGCACACACAGGTTTTGGCGCTATTTCACCATGGGGCAGCGCCGCGGCCGGGTTTACACCCCACTGGTGCCGACAAACCCATGACTGGGGCGCAATCGTCGCTGCACCATATCGCCTTGTCTCTTCCGTTTGCGGAACAGGAGGTCGTCATGCGCTGGTATGATCAAATCGGCCAGCCCTATCGCGTCGAACGGTTCGGCTGGATCGGTTGGTGCGGCGTGTTTACCACGGACCCCGAGGGCAACACGGTCGAGCTGGTGGCGTATGACGCCTCGATGCTGGATCAGGCCTGATAGGGGCGCACGAATACCGGTTTGTCCGGTTCCGACAAATCAGACCGATACACATAGCCGCCGGTGTCGAAATCCTGCAGGCTCTCCGGATCGGTCAGTCGGTGTTGAATGATGTACCGCGCCATTGAGCCGCGAGCCTTCTTGGCGAAAAAGCTGACGATCTTGGGAGCGCCACCCTTGTCCTCCATGAAGACCGGGGTGATGACCCGCAGTTTCAGGGCCTTGGGATCGACTGCGCCGAAATATTCCTGGCTGGCGCAGTTCACCAGCGTATCGGTGCCCAGTGCCTCGGCCTGCGCGTTCAGCGCCTTGCTCAGCTGGTCGCGCCAGTAGTCGTACAGGTTCTTGCCGCGTCGGGTTTTCAGCCGGCTGCCCATTTCCAACCGATAGGGCTGAATGGCGTCCAGCGGGCGCAGCACGCCGTAAAGCCCCGACAGGATGCGCAGATGGTCCTGCGCCCAGGCCAGTTCCTCAGCGTCCAGCGATGCCGCCTCGAGCCCCTGATAGGTGTCGCCGGCAAAGGCCAGTGCGGCCGGCCGGGTGGCCTCGGGCGGCGGCGCGTCGGCAAAGGCGCGGAACCGGTCGCGGTTCAGCCGGGCCAGATCGTCGCTGAGGCTCATCAGCTTTTTCAAACCCCCCAGCGTCAGGTTGCGCGCGGTTTTCGCCAACCGGATCGCGTCGTCCTGAAAATCGGGCTGGGTCGGTGCAACGTCCCGCTCTGCCCAGTCCAGCCGCTTGGCCGGAGAGATCACCACCAGCATGTCTGCCCCCTTGTTCGTGCCTGCCCGTCGATACCTAGCCCGCCGCGCGCAGCACGTCCAGAAATGCGGCGGCGAAACGTTCGGCGCGGCGGTCGCCCAGAATCTGCTCCAGCGCGCGTTCGTCGCCAGGGCGCATCTGCGCCACCTTGGCCAGTTGCGCGGCAGAGCAGCTCAGCGGCTTGTCGATCCCGTCCGGGCCTCGGGCCAGCTGCGCCTGCACCTCGAGCAGTCGGTCGTAGATATCGCCCTGTTCGCGCCCTGCCAGCTTGCGGCGCGCCGGATGCAGCGCCTGCGCCTCGCCTGCGATCACCTCAAGGAAGGTATCGCCATAGCGATCAAGCTTTTTCGCGCCAACACCGCCGATCCGGGCCATCTCGTCCAGCGTCATGGGACGTTTTTCCGCCATCTCGATCAGCGTGCGGTCGGGAAAGATGACATAGGCGGGCACGCGGGCGGCCTCAGCCAGCGCGCGGCGCTTGGCCTTGAGCGCCGAAAGCAGGGGCGCGTCCTCCTCTGAAACCATCATCTTGACCGCGGGCCGCCGGGTGGCCTTGCGCAGCGTATCCTTGCGCAGGGTGATCTGCGCCTCGCCCTTCAGGATCGGCTTGGCGGCCTCGGTCATGCGCAGCGCGCCGTGGCGTTCGGGGTCGGGGCGCACCAGGTCGTGACCCATCATCTGTCGGAAGATCGCCTGCCATTGCGGGCGCGACCAGTCCTTGCCAATGCCGTAGGTGGGCAATTCGTCATGCCGCCGCGTGCGGATCTTGTCGGTGTCGTTGCCCAAGAGGATGTCGATCAGGTGGCCCGAACCAAACCATTCCTCGGTGCGCAGGATTGCAGACAGGGCCATGCGCACGGGGGTGGTGCCGTCGAACAGCTCGGGCGGGCTGTCGCACAGGTCGCATTTGCCGCAGGGCTCGGCCTGTTCCCCGAAATAACCCAGCAGAGTCTGGCGGCGGCAGTGCAGCGCCTCGGCCAGACCCAGCAGCGCGTTCAGACGGGCATGGTCGGCGGCGCGGCGTTCAGGTGGGGCCAGACCCTCGTCGATCTGGCTGCGGCGCAGGCGGATGTCGTCGGGGCCGAACAGGGTCAGGGTCTCGGCCGGCCCGCCGTCGCGGCCGGCGCGGCCGATTTCCTGGTAATAGGCCTCGATCGATTTCGGGAGGTCCGCATGGGCGACCCAGCGGATGTCGGGCTTGTCGATGCCCATGCCGAAAGCCACGGTGGCCACCACGATCAGCCCGTCCTCGCGCGCGAAGCGGGTTTCGACAATGCGGCGGTCCTCGGCCTCCATCCCGCCGTGATAGTGGCAGGCGCTGTGGCCTTGTTCGCGCAGGGCCTGCGCCAGCACTTCGGTCTTGTTGCGGGTGCCGCAATAGACGATGCCCGACTGGCCCCGGCGTGCGTCGGCGAAATCCAGGATCTGCTTGCGCGGGCTGTCCTTGGCTGCAAAGGCCAGGTGGATGTTCGGGCGGTCGAAGCCACGCAGGAACTTGCGCGGGGGCTTGCCGTCGAACAGTTTCTCGACGATTTCGTCTTGCGTTTCCGCGTCCGCCGTGGCGGTGAAGGCGGCCAGCGGCACGTCCAGCGCGCGACGCAGCTCTCCGATCCGCAGGTAGTCGGGGCGGAAATCATGACCCCACTGGCTGACGCAATGGGCCTCGTCCACGGCGATCAGGCTGACATTGATCCGCCGCAGCATCCCCAGCGCCGAGCCCGCCGCCAGCCGTTCGGGCGCCATGTAGAGCAGCTTCAGCCGCCCGGCCTCGAGCGCCTCCCACACGGCGTCGGTTTCCTCGGGCGTGTTGCCCGAGGTCAACGCACCAGCCTCGACACCGGCCTCTTGCAGCCCTCGCACCTGGTCGCGCATCAGCGCAATCAGCGGCGAGATCACCACGGTGACCCCGTCGCGCAGCAGGGCAGGTAGCTGATAACACAGGGATTTGCCGCCCCCGGTGGGCATGATCGCCAGCACGTTCTCGCCGGCGGTCACGGCATCGACGATCTCTTCCTGCCCGGGGCGGAACTCATCGAATCCAAAGACATCTCGCAGCAGAGGCGCGGCGTCGAACATGTGCGGGGGTGCCCTGTTTCAAGATTTGACTGCTCTTGAACGGACAATCACACAGTCGGAATCGGGGAACAAGAGGTCAGTAGAAATAGACCGCGTTGTTGATGAGGATGATCCGCAGCGCATAGACCCCGATCAGCACCACCAGCGGCGTCAAGTCCAGACCGCCCATGTTGGGCAGAATGCGGCGGATCGGGCCATAGATCGGCTCGAGCAGGCGGTTCAGGCCGTACCAGATCTGGGCGACCAGCTGTTGATGCAGGTTCAGGACCTGGAAGTTGATCAGCCAGCTCATGATCACATGGGCCAGGATGATGAACCAGACGATGTCCAGGATCAGCAGCAGGATTTGGATCAGCGACAGCATGGGCACCTCGTTTTCCGTACGGGCTGAGACCTAAGTGCCCGGGCGGCAATAGGCAAGCCCGCAGTCACAGAACGCTTGCGAAATGGCCCGAAGGCCCGTCTTATGAAATCAAAATCAGGCAAGGGGCAGAGATGGCAGAGATTTCCAAGCGCAGGCGCATCTGGGGCTGGTGGTTTTTCGACTGGGCCAGCCAGCCGTATCACACCCTGTTGGTGACCTTTGTCTTTGGCCCTTATTTCGCCGGCGTTGCGGCTGAATTCTATGCAACCGCAGGGATGGATGCCGAAGCTGCCGCCGCGCAGGCGCAGACGGTCTGGGCCAACTGCCTGACGATCACCGGGCTGATCATCGCTTTCGGCGCGCCGCTGTTGGGGGCCATGGCCGATGTCTCGGGGCGGCGCATCCCATGGATCTTTGCCTTTTCCGTGATGTATGCCGTGGGGTCTGCGGCGCTGTGGTTCACGCTGCCGGACGGGTCGAACATGTGGCTGATGCTGTCGGCCTTCGGTCTGGGCTTCGTGGGGGCGGAATACGCGCTGATCTTCATCAACTCGCAATTGCCCGATCTGGGTGATGACAACGAGGTGGGCGAGATCTCGGGCTCGGGCTTTGCCTTCGGCTATTTCGGCGGGCTGATTTCCCTGGCGATCATGCTGGCGCTGTTCGTCGAGCAGCCCAACGGCAAGACGCTGATCGGGATGGAGCCGCTGTTCGGGCTGGACGCCGGCGCGCGCGAGGGCACGCGCTTTGTGGGGCCGTTCACCGCCGGGTGGTTCATCCTGTTCATGGTCCCGTATTTCCTGTGGGTTCGCGACGATCCGGCAGCCGACAAAAAGGGCAGCGTATCCGAAGCGCTGCGCCTGCTGGGAAAATCCGTGGCCGCTCTGCGGTACCGGGTCAGCCTGGCCAGCTATCTGGGGTCATCGATGTTCTACCGGGATGCGCTGAACGGGCTGTACAGTTTCGGCGGCGTCTATGCGCGGCTGGTGCTGGAGTGGGACCTGATCAAGATCGGCATCTTCGGCATCATCAGCGTGCTGGCTTCGGCGGTCTTCGCCTGGATCGGCGGCAAGCTGGACCGGAAATTCGGCCCCAAGCCGGTGATCCTGACTGCGATCTGGGTCTTGATCCTGGTTTGCACCACCATCGTGTCGATGGACCGGTCGCAGATCTTCGGCATCGCCCTGCCCCAAGGGTCGGGCCTGCCGGACATTGTGTTCTTTGGCTGCGGCATCCTGATCGGCGGGATGGGGGGCATTCTGCAATCTGCCAGCCGGTCGTTGATGGTGCGCCACACCGACCCGGCCGCCCCGGTCGAGAGCTTTGGTCTTTATGGTCTGTCGGGCCGCGCCACCGCTTTTGCGGCGCCATTGATGATCGGAATTGCAACAACCGCGACCGGCAGTGCGCGGTTGGGGGTGTCTCCGATCGTCGGGTTGTTTATTCTGGGATTGTTCCTAATGCGCTGGGTCAAACCGGAAGGGGATCAGAGCAGATGATTTCATTACGTTTTTTGGTATTTTTGGCAGGAATTGCGCTAGCCGGGGCGGCCGGGGCCCAACCGCTGGCCAAGCAGTTGTTCGGGGCTCAGAAGTACAGTTCGCAACAAAAACCGGCCGCTTTCGGCAGTTATTCGCGCGGATGCGCGGCCGGATCTGTGCAACTGCCCGAGACCGGACCCACCTGGCAGGCGATGCGTCTGTCGCGCAACCGCAACTGGGGCCATCCGCAATCCATCGACTTCGTGCAGGACCTCAGCCGTTTTGCGGCAAAGCAACCGGGATGGAACGGGCTGTATATCGGGGATATCAGCCAGCCGCGGGGCGGGCCGATGACCTCGGGCCACCGCAGCCACCAGCTGGGCCTGGACATCGACATTTGGATGCTGCCCGGTGACAACATGCGCCTGTCGCGCAAGGCGCGCGAGAATATCTCGTCAATCTCCTTGCGCCGCGCGAACGGCGCCTATGTGAATGGCAACTG
The DNA here is from genome assembly GCF_059613165.1 of Ruegeria sp. BHSB172. Taxonomy (NCBI): domain Bacteria; kingdom Pseudomonadati; phylum Pseudomonadota; class Alphaproteobacteria; order Rhodobacterales; family Roseobacteraceae; genus Ruegeria; species Ruegeria sp. BHSB172. Next base: position 53,389 of record NZ_JBXWRZ010000008.1, on the reverse strand, counting down.
GACAAAACAGCACCACGCCATCCTGCGCGAGGCGGCCAAGGACAAACGCGTGGCCCGCATTTTCGTGTTTCCGGGTGCCAAGGTGCAGATGTGCAAGGACGAGACCGGCAACCGTGCCTATCTGCGCAAGATTCGACCCTGGTGGGGGCATCATTATCACTTCCACGTTCGGCTGAACTGCCCGCGCGGTTCGCGCGGTTGCGTCAATCAGGATCCGCCTCCCAAGGGCGACGGCTGCGCTGAGGCCGAACAGTGGGTGCGCAACATCTTGAACCCGCCGCCGCCCGACCCCAACGCGCCACCACCGAAGAAACGGCGTGAATATGTTCTGGCGGATCTGCCCCAGCAATGCGCCGCCGTCTTGCAGTCCAACTGATCGCCAGCCTGTTTCTGGCCGGTTCCGCCTGGGCGGTCGAAGTCAAATCGGCCGAATATCTGGGCAGCTTTGCATGGCGCGCCAGCCATGACTGGTTCGGCGGTTTCTCTGCCATCCATGTCTCGGAGGATGGGCAGCAGGCCTGGGTGCTGAGCGACCGGGCCATGCTGGTATCGGCCCGCCTCGACCGGGATGGCGATCGGATCGCCGGGGTGCGCATCGTGTCTCATGACCCGCTGAAGTCCAGCCGCGGGCGGGCGCTGCGCGGCGGTGTCGGCGATTCCGAGGGTCTGGCGCTGGCGCCCGACGATAGCTTCTACATCTCGTTCGAAGGTGTGCATCGCGTGGCCCACTACGCAACGCCAAAGGCCCGCGGCCGCGTTCTGCCGCGACCTGCTGAGTTCGACGGGCTGGAGCGGAACGGTTCGTTCGAAGGGCTGGCCATCGACGCGCAGGGCCGCCTGTACACGATGCCCGAGAAAAGCCGCACGGCAAATGGCGACATCCCGGTCTATCGTTGGAACGGGCGCGCCTGGTCCGCGCCCTTCGTCCTGACGCAACGGGGCCGCTTTCTTCCGGTGGCCGCCGATTTCGGCCCTGACGGGCGGTTCTACGTGCTGGAACGCGCGGTGGCTCTGATCGGGTTCCGGTCGCGGCTGCGTCGATGGCAGGTCGACGGTGATACACCCACGGCCGAAGAAACCCTGTTTCAGACGGAAACCGGAACCCATGACAACCTCGAGGGGCTGTCCGTCTGGCGCGACGGGCAGGGGCGGTTGCGGGCCACGATGATCTCGGACGACAATTTTCTGGCCCTGCAGCGCACCGAACTGGTCGAATATCTGCTGCCGGATTGACATGGGCCGATCCCGGGTCTAGAAGCGCGGCTTGCCTTGGGAAACCCCCGGGGCCAAGTCGCCGCTACCTTGTCAAAACGGGCATCAGAACATGCAACGCAGCTTTATCCCCGGCATTCTTGCCATGGCCGCCATCGTCGTGGCCTCGAACATCCTGGTCCAGTTCCTGATCTTTGACGGGCTGCTGACCTGGGGTGCCTTCACCTATCCGCTGGCCTTTCTGGTCACCGACATCATGAACCGCGTCTATGGCGCGGGTCCGGCCCGCAAGGTCGTGTTTGCCGGCTTCGTCACCGGCGTGATCTGCTCGCTGATCGGCAGCCAGATCATGCTGCAGGGCGACGGGTTTACCTACGCCGCCGTGCCGTTGCGCATCGCCGTGGCTTCGGGAACCGCGTTCCTGATCGCGCAGCTGACCGACGTCACCGTGTTCAACGCCATGCGCGAAGGCCGCTGGTGGCGCGCGCCGTTGGTGTCCACACTGGTCGGATCGGCGCTGGATACCGCGATCTTCTTCACCATCGCCTTCTCGGCCTCGGTGACCTTCTTCGGTGCCGAAGCGGATGCGGCCATCAACTGGGCGTGGGAGCCCGTGCCCTTCATGCTGTCGGGCCCCGAGGCGCCCCTGTGGGTGACGCTGGCCTTTGCCGACTGGCTGGTGAAGCTGTCGCTGGCCCTGGTCGCGCTGATCCCCTTCAAGGTGATCGTCGCGCGCCTGACCGCACAGCCCGCGTAAAAAAACGCTTTGAGAATGGCACAAGTTGTGTCACCATCCTTTTCAACCGCAACAGATAGAAAAGGAGGTGATCCAGTGTCGAGAAAGAGATTGGAGAGAGGTGTCGGAACAACCGGGGGGACCGCCTGCTAGGGCAGCCCTTGGCGGAGCGCGCGCTCCGGCTGGTCGATTGATCTAACCGACCCGACCTCCTGAACTTTCGAAGGGCCGTCCCGCCGGGGCGGCCCTTTCTGTTTTCGGGTGACGCCTGTAAGGTCACGCCCATGCTGCGCATCACCGATGATATAACCCTGTACGATTGGGAAATGACCGAGAGCTTCATCCGCGCCTCGGGTCCCGGTGGGCAGAACGTCAACAAGGTCTCGACTGCGGTCGAGCTGAGGTTCGAGGCCGCGCGCTCGCCCTCGCTGCCCGACCCGGTCAAGGCGCGGCTGAGACGGCTGGCCGGGCGGCGCTGGACCAAGGATGGCGCGATCATCATCCAATGCAACGAGACCCGCAGCCAGGCCCGCAACCGCGAGATCGCCCGCGCCCGTCTGGCCGAGTTGATCGGCAAGGCGCTGGTCAAACCCAAGCGACGGATCGCGACGAAACCCACCTACGGCTCGGTCAAGCGCCGGCTGGCGGCAAAGAAGGCCCGGTCCGACGTCAAGGCGCTGCGCGGCAAGGTGGCGGAAGATTGATCTGGCATCTTTCTCTGCCGTTGCTAGTCTGACCGCGACAGGCGGCAGGGAGGCAAGGCCATGAGGCTGGAGGGAAAAACCGCAATCGTGACCGGCGGCGCATCCGGGTTCGGGGCCGGGATCGTGCAGAAATTCCTGACCGAGGGCGCACGGGTGATGATCGCCGACATCAACGGGGATGCCGCGCGTCACATGGCGGGAACGCTGGGTCCACTGGCCGATCACCGCCAGGTGGATGTCTCCGATGGCGACTCGGTCCAGGCGATGGCGGATGCGGCGCTGGGACTCTACGGCCATCTGGACATCCTGGTGAACAATGCCGGTGTGACCCACCTGCCGACGCCGCTGGAGGAGGTCAGCGAAGAAGATTTCGACCGCGTCTATCTTGTGAACATGAAGTCGGTCTTTCTGACCGCGCGGACGCTGGTGCCGCATATGAAATCGCGCGGGTCGGGGGCGATCCTGAACGTCGCCTCGACCGCCGGATTGTCGCCGCGCCCGAACCTGAACTGGTACAACGCCTCAAAGGGCTGGATGATCACCGCGACCAAGACCATGGCGGTCGAGCTGGCCCCGTCCGGTGTGCGCGTGAATGCGATCTGCCCGGTGGCGGGGGAAACGCCGCTTTTGAAATCCTTCATGGGCGAGGACACGCCCGAAATCCGCGCCAGGTTCCTGTCGACCATCCCGTTGGGCCGGTTCTCGACCCCGCTGGACATGGGCAACGCCGCCTGTTTCCTGTGCTCGGACGAGGCCAGCATGATCACCGGCGCCGCGCTTGAGGTGGACGGCGGCCGCTGCATCTGACGCCCCTTCATCTGGCCCAAAATATCCCCGCCGGAGGCAGCGCGCACCGGCGCGCTTTCCCGCAGTAAAGGACAAACCCAAATGACCCCCGGACCCAGAAACCTGATCACCGACATACCCGGCCTGCTGGTGGGCAACGCTCAGGACGCGGCCCTGAAATCGGGTGTCACCGTCCTGACCGGAGATCAGCCCCTGCGGGCCTCGGTGCATGTGATGGGGGGCGCCCCCGGCACGCGCGAGACCGATCTGCTGGCGGCCGACAAAACCGTCGATCGCGTGGATGCGATCGTGCTTTCGGGTGGCTCGGCCTTCGGGCTGGATGCCTGTTCGGGCGTGATGGACGGGCTGCATGCCCAAGGTCGTGGGTTTCAGGTAGGGTCGGCCGTGGTGCCGATCGTACCCGGTGCGATTCTGTTCGACCTTCTGAACGGCGGCGACAAGGCGTGGGGTGAAAACCCGTACCGCGCTTTGGGCCGGGCCGCATTTGACGCCGCAGCGGACACGTTCGATCTGGGCAGCGCCGGGGCCGGAACCGGCGCGCTGACGGCCATGTGCAAGGGCGGGCTGGGCTCGGCCTCGGCGATTTTGCCGGGCGGCGTGACCGTGGGTGCGCTGGTTGCGGCCAACCCGTTGGGCAGCGTCACCACCCCGAGCGACCAGCATTTTTGGGCCGCCCCGTTCGAGATCGGGGCCGAGTTCGGCGGGCTGGGGCCGGATGCGGCGTCCGGTCTGGGGGTTCCCGCGCCCAGCCGCAAGGCCCGGGCAATGGGCCATCCCCCGCCCGACAAGGCCAACACGACCATCGCCATCGTCGCCACTGATGCGGCCCTGACCAAACCGCAGTGCCAGCGCATGGCTGTGGCCGCCCATGACGGTATCGCCCGCGCCATCCTGCCCGCCCACACGCCGGGCGACGGTGACTTGGTGTTCGGCGTCAGCACGGGGCGGACCCCTTCGGCCGATGTTGATCTGGCTCTGCTGGGCCACGCCGCTGCCCTGTGCCTGACCCGCGCCATAGCGCGCGCGGTCTACCATGCGAAACCGGCGCCGGGCGACCTTCTGCCGTGCTGGTCGGACCTGAAAAGCACGCCTTGAAAATAGCCCTTTCGAATGCGTCAGGTCACCGCCGCGCGTCAAATTGCGCATTGACTTCGCGCGGGTTTGATACTGGTTAAAGGGCAGCCAATTCTTATCGGAGCAACGCCAATGAAACGTATCATCGCGACTGCCATCGTCGGCCTGCTGGCCGTGCCGGCCCTGGCCGAAGGCGACGCCGAAGCCGGCGCCAAGACCTTCAACAAGTGCAAGTCCTGCCACATGATCGCAACACCCGAGGGCGAGACGATCGTCAAGGGCGGCAAGACCGGGCCGAACCTGTACGGTATCGCGGGCCGTACCGCCGGCGCCGAGGAAGGCTTCAAATACGGCGCCAGCCTGGTTGCGGCCGGTGAAAAAGGCCTGGTCTGGGACGAGGAAAGCTTCGTCGCCTATGTTCAGGACCCCAAGGCGTTCCTGAAAGATTACCTGGGTGAAACCTCGGCCAAGTCGAAGATGACCTTCAAGTTGAAAAAGGGTGGCGAAGACGTCTTTGCCTATCTGCAAAGCGTTTCGGCCGAATAAGCCGCACTTGCCAAAAAACCGGAACAAGTACAAAAGGCCGCAGCCCTGCGGCCTTTCGTGCGCTTGATTGAAACGTCGATCATCGCCAGATTCGTCGCAGACCAACAACGCTGCGCCCGACCCGCCAGCGCATCGCGCCCAGTCGCCGATGCCGCCAGAGCGACGCAGTCACATCAGGAGAGGACAGATGGGAATCATGATCCCGGCTTGGGTTCATGGCGAGCTGACACCCGTGGACAAGCTGGAAGCCCACGAAAAGGGGCTCAAGCACAAGGCGGTCTCGGTCTTCGTCGTGCGGGGCACCGAGATTCTGATGCAGCGTCGCGCGCTGGGCAAATATCACACGCCCGGCCTGTGGGCGAATACCTGTTGCACCCATCCCGACTGGGACGAAAACTCCTCGGACTGCGCCGTACGCCGTCTGCGTGAGGAGTTGGGCATCACCGGGCTGTATCCTGAATACCGGCACCGGCTGGAATATCATGCGGATGTCGGAAACGGGATGGTCGAGAACGAGGTCGTGGACGTGTTCTTGGCGCATGTGCGCGGGCCGCTGAAGATCGAGCCCAATCCCGACGAGGTGATGGAGATCCGCTGGATCGACTATCACGATCTGCTGGCCGAAGTGCGCCGTCATCCCGAACGGTTCACCCCGTGGCTGAAGATCTACCTGCACAACCACGCTGACACGATCTTTGGCCCCGACCTGATCATCTCGGCCAAATCCTAACGCGCCCATCTTGCAAGGGCTGACGAAGCCGCATACATCACGGCGTCATGGCCAAGCAAAAGCAGAAGACAGACCCCAATTACAAGGTGATCGCCGAAAACCGGCGGGCCCGCTTTGATTACGCGATCGAAGAGGATATCGAGTGCGGCATCGTGCTGGAAGGGTCCGAGGTCAAGTCTCTGCGCGCGGGCGGGGCGAACATCGCCGAAAGTTATGCCGCTGTCGAGGATGGCGAACTGTGGTTGATCAACAGCTACATCGCGCCATACGAGCAGGCCAAGGCGTTCAAGCACGACGAGCGCCGCCGGCGCAAGTTGCTGGTCTCCCGCAAGGAACTGTCGAACCTGTGGGCCGCCACCCAGCGCAAGGGCATGACGCTGGTGCCGCTGGTTCTGTATTTCAACCACAAGGGCCGGGCCAAACTGAAGATCGGCATCGCCAAGGGCAAGAAGATCCACGACAAGCGCGAAACTCAGGCCAAGCGCGACTGGTCGCGCCAGAAACAGCGTCTGCTGAAGGATCACGGCTGACCCGGGCTGCGCCGCGGGTCAGAGTGGATCAGAACGCCATGGTGGCCTGCACCGCCCGTTTCCAGCGCGCATAGGCCGCTTCGCGGTCAGCCTCGGGCAGGATCGGTTCGAACCGTTGGTCCAGCGCCCAGGTGTCGGCAAATCCGGCCTGATCGGGATAGATCCCGGCCTTCATCCCCGCCAGCCAGGCCGCGCCCAGCGCCGTGGTTTCCTGCATGACCGGCCGGTCGACCGGCGCGCCCAGGATGTCCGACAAACCTTGCATCGCCCAGTCGGACGCGCTCATCCCGCCATCGACCCGCAGGATCACGTCCGCGTCGGCGCCCCAATCGCCCTGCATCGCGTGCCACAGGTCGCGGGTCTGGAAGGCGATACTTTCCAGCGTGGCCCGTGCGATCTCGGCCCGACCCGAGTTGCGGGTCAGACCGAACATGGCGCCGCGGCAGTCGGGCTTCCAATAGGGCGCACCCAGCCCGGTGAAGGCGGGCACCAGCACGACATGCTGGTTGGGGTCGGACTGCGCGGCCAGTTCGCCGCTTTGCGGGGCCGAGTCGATGATCTGCAGCGCGTCGCGCAGCCACTGCACCGCCGCGCCCGCGATGAAGATCGAGCCTTCCAGCGCATAGGTCCGCTGACCGTCCAGCTGATAGGCGATGGTGGTCAGCAGGCGGTTTTTCGACTCCACCGTCTGCGTGCCGGTGTTCAGCAGCGCAAAACAGCCCGTGCCATAAGTGGATTTCATCATGCCCGGCTGGAAACAGGCCTGCCCGATCGTGGCGGCCTGCTGGTCACCGGCCACGCCCAGAATCGGGATCGCCCCGCCAAACAGGCTGGTCTGGCCGAAATCGGCCGCGCAGTCGTGCACCTCGGGCAGCATCGACAGCGGCACGTCCAGAAGATCGCAGATCTCGGCGCTCCAGTTGCCCTTGTGGATGTCGAACAACAGGGTGCGCGCGGCGTTGGTGGCGTCGGTGGCGTGGACGCGGCCCTCGGTCAGGCGCCAGATCAGGAAACTGTCGATGGTGCCGAACAGCAGCTCGCGCGCCTCCGCCCGGTCGCGCGCGCCGGGTACGGTGTCCAGTATCCACTTGACCTTGGTGCCCGAGAAATACGGGTCGAGCAGCAGGCCGGTTTGGGCGGTCACGTCATCCTCGCAGCCCGCGTCGCGGAACCGCCGGCAGATCTCGGCGGTGCGGCGGTCCTGCCAGACGATGGCGTTGTGGATGGCCTTGCCGGTCGTCTTGTCCCAGACCACGGTGGTTTCGCGCTGGTTGGTGATGCCGATCCCGGCGATTTGGTCGGCCGAGGCACCGACCTCGTCCATCACCTGCCGGCAGACGTTCAGGACGCTGTCCCAGATTTCCTCGGGGTCGTGCTCGACCCAGCCTTCCTGCGGGAAATACTGGGTGAATTCCTGTTGTGCGGTGCCCACGCGCTGCATCTGCGCGTCGAACAGGATCGCGCGCGAGGACGTGGTGCCCTGATCGATTGCCAGAATATAGGTCATGCCCGTGCTCCCCCTGTCGTCATTTTCAGGGGACATTAGGCGATTGGTCAGGGCCGTTCCAGACCCCAGTTTCAGGCCACCGGCACGTCGATATTGTCGATCAGGCGCACGCCCTCCAGCCAAGCGGTGGCGAACAGGCGCGCGGGGCGGGTGGCGGCGGTCAGCGGCGTAAGCGTTTCGGAGCAGCGCAGGTCGATATACTCCACTTCGGAAAAGCCTGCCGCCAGCAGCGTGTCGCGGGCCGGCCCCACCAGATCCGCGAACGCGGCGCCCTGCGCCAGTTGCCCGGCCATGTCCTGCATCACCGCATGCATCCGCGCCCCGGTCACCAGCCCCTGGTCCGACAGACGCAGGTTGCGTGAGGACATCGCCAGCCCCGAGGGCTCGCGCACGGTGGGGCAACCGATCACTTCGATCGGGATGTCCAGATCGCGGGCCATGCGGCGCACGACCATCAACTGCTGATAGTCCTTTTCGCCGAAATAGGCTCGGTCCGCCTGCGTCTGCAGGAACAGTTTCGCCACGACGGTCGCCACGCCGTCGAAATGTCCGGGGCGGAATTCGCCCTCCATCACGTCGGTGAGGCCGGCGACGGACACAGTGGTGGCGAATCCGTCGGGATAGATCTGGTCCGGGTCGGGGACATAGATCGCGTCGACCCCCAGCGGCGCCAGCTTGGCCGCGTCGTCCTGCTCGGTGCGGGGGTACTTGGCCAGATCCTCGGGATTGTTGAACTGTTTGGGGTTGACGAAGATCGTCACGATCACCCGGTCGCAATCGGCCCGCGCCGCCTGAGCCAGCGACAGGTGCCCCTGATGCAGCGCGCCCATGGTGGGCACCACGCCGATGGTCTGGCCTGCCCGGCACCAGGCCTGGGTCATGGCGCGCAGGTCCGGCAGGGTGCGCAGGATGGGCGCGGTCATGCCTTGCCCCCCTTGGCGGGAGCCTGATCGGCAAACACATGCTCGGCTGCGGGGAAGGTGCGGGCGCGCACCTCGGCGGCGTATTCTGCAATGGCGGCCTCGGCCAGCGGGCCCAGATCGGCATAGCGTTTGACGAATTTCGGCTTGAATGCGGTGAAGAAGCCCAGCATGTCATCGACCACCAGGATCTGACCGTCACAGCCCGCCGAGGCGCCGATGCCAATGGTGGGAATGGGCACCTCGGCGGTGATCCGGTCGGCAAGACCCTGAGGAACCTTCTCGAGCACGACGGAAAACGCCCCGGCCTCGGCCACGGCGCGGGCGTCGGCCAGCACCGCCTCGGCCTGTTCGTCGCGGCCCTGCACCTTGTAGCCGCCCAGCGTGTTGATCGACTGCGGCGTCAGACCCACATGCGCCATCACCGGGATGCCGCGCTTGACGAGAAAGCGGATGGTCTCGGCCATCTCGACCCCGCCTTCCAGCTTGACCGCGCCCGCCCCGGTTTCGGCCATCAACCGGGCCGCGTTGCGGAAGGCCTGCGCGGGACCTTCCTCGTAGCTGGCAAAAGGCATGTCGATGACCATCATCGCCTTCTCCAGCCCGCGGGCGACGGCCTGGCCGTGCAGGATCATCATCTCCATCGTCACGCCAAGGGTCGAGGTCAGCCCATGCAGCACCATGCCGACGCTGTCGCCCACCAGGACGAAATCGCAATGGGCATCCATCAGCCGTGCCATCGGTGTCGTGTAAGCGGTCAGGCTGACCAGTGGCTCGCCGCCCTTTCTTGCTCGGATATCCTCGGCGTTCGGGGCTTTCTTGCGGGCTGTCGCGCTCATCTCGGGTCCTGTGGACAAGTCATGTTGCAGCGCGGCATAGCAGAGAGCGTCTCCGTTTTCAAAGACCGGTTGCGCCAACAATTCCTTGATTGACCTGAGGTTTGGGGGAACAGTGATTGCAGGCGGCCGCGAAATACCGGGCTGCGACGTAAGCATAGGGGAGGGAATTTTCATGACGAAATCAAGGTATCGCGCCTTTGCGTCCGCCTTGGCGGTGGGCGCCAGCCTGTTTGCGACCCAGGGCTGGGCGCAGTCGGACATCACCATCGCCATGCAGCTGGAGCCGCCGCATCTGGACCCGACCAGCGCCGCCGCGCAGGCCATCGACTCGGTGGTCTATGCGAACGTGTTCCAGGGTCTGACCCGCTTCATGGGGGATGGCTCGATCGTGCCGTCGCTGGCCGAAAGCTGGGACATCTCCGAGGACGGCAAGACCTACACCTTCAAGCTGCACAATGGCGTGACCTTTCACGATGGCACCACGATGGATGCCGAGGACGTGAAGTTCAGCCTCGACCGCGCCACCGCCGAGGATAGCGCCAATGCGCAGAAGGCCCTGTTCGCCGGGATCGAGTCCGTCGAGGCCGTGGACCCGCTAACCGTCAAGATCACCCTGACGGAACCGAACGGCAATTTCCTGTTCAACCTGGCGTGGGGCGACGCGGTGATCGTGGCGCCGGAAAGCATCGAGAACATCAAGACCAACCCGATCGGCACCGGCCCCTACACCTTTGCCGAATGGGTGCAGGGCGATCGCGTCGTCTTGCAGCGCAACCCCGATTACTGGGGCGAGCAGCCGGCGCTGGAAAAGGCGACCTTCAAGTTCATCTCGGACCCGACCGCCGCCTTTGCCGCCGTGATGGCCGAGGACGTGGACGTGTTCACCGGCTTCCCGGCCCCCGAAAACCTGCCGCAATTCGAGGCCGATCCGCGGTTCCAGGTGCTGGTCGGCTCGACCGAGGGCGAAACGATCCTGTCCACCAACAACAAGCGGCCACCGTTCGACGATGTTCGCGTGCGCAAGGCACTGGCCCATGCCATCGACCGGCAGGCCATCATCGACGGCGCGATGTTCGGCTACGGCACCCCGATCGGCACCCATTTCGCGCCGCACCACCCGGCCTATGTCGACCTGACCGGCAACTCGGCTTATGACCCAGAACAGTCCACGGCCCTGCTGGCCGAGGCAGGGTTCCCGGACGGGTTCGAGACCACCCTGCACCTGCCGCCGCCTTCCTATGCACGGCGCGGGGGCGAGATCATCGCCGCGCAGCTGGCCGAAGTCGGCATCAAGGCCGAGATCATCAACGTCGAATGGGCGCAGTGGCTGGAAAGCGCGTTCAAGGGCAAGGATTACGGCCTGACCATCGTCAGTCATACCGAGCCGATGGATATCGGCATCTATGCCCGGCCGGACTACTATTTCCAGTATGACAATCCCGAGTTCCAGAAGCTGATGGAAACGCTCAACGCCACGACCGACGAGGCCAAGCGGACCGAGTTGCTGCAGCAGGCGCAGCGGATCATCGCCGAGGATTACGTCAACGGATACCTGTTCCAGCTGGCGGCGCTGAGCGTGGCCAAGGCCGGCGTCAAGGGCCTGTGGGTCAATGCGCCGACGGCGGCGACGGACCTTGCCGCGATTTCCTGGTCCGAGTGACCGCAAAGGCAGGAGGCCCGGGTGCCCGGGCCTCCGCATTCACCCCAAGGTGCTGGTCCGCATGTATTTTTTGCGCCTTTCGCGTATTCTGATCTTCAACTTCGCCCTGCTGCTCGCCGGGCTGTTCCATTCGCCCGGTCCGGCCGGCGCCCAGGATCTGTTGTCCGAAGGCTTTGCGACAAAGGTGGAAATCCCCGACGAACCCTTGCAGGTGGGCATCGGAATCAAGATCGACCAGATCACCGGCGTCGATCAGAAGGCCGAAAACTATGGCGCCGTGGTGGTCATTCGTGGCGAATGGAAAGATCCGGCACTGGCCTTCGATCCGGAAGAAAGAGGGCGAGAGGTTCTGGTGGTCGATCCCAAGAAGCTTGCCGATTACGCGACCACGACCATCGGCACCGTCATTCCCGTCTTCGTCGTCCAGAACCAGCAGTCCAACCGCTGGATCCACGAATCCGTGGCCGCGGTCCATAGCGACGGCCGGGTCATCTATATTGAGAAATCTTCCCTGACGTTGCAGGCACCCCATTTCAACTTTCTGAAATACCCGTTCGACACCCAGGAGTTCCACTTCAAGGTGGAATCGATCCTGCCGTCTGAATTCGTGTCCTTCGTGCCGCTACGCGAATTTTCGGGGCTGGGGGATCAGCTGGGAGAGGAAGAGTGGATCCTTGGCAACGACAGGATGGAGAAGAACCACGTCATCGGCGTATCGGGGCGGATCAGCGACCAGGTGGATCTGGTCTTCGAGGGCAAGCGGCACCTGACCTATTACATCATCCGGGTCTTCCTACCGATGCTGGTTCTGATCACCGTCAGCTGGGCTTTGTTCTTTCTGGATGAATACCGCAAGCGGATCGAGATGTCCGGGGCCAACCTGCTGGTTTTCATCGCCTTCAACTGGGCGATCTCGGCCGACCTGCCCAAACTGGGGTATCTCACCTTCGTCGACTTCATCCTGCAGTGGATGTTTTTGGTCACGGGCGCGATCATTGTCTTCAACGTGGTGCTGCGAAAGATCAAGATTTCGGGGCGCGACGACCTCGCCCGCAAACTCGACAATTACGTTATCAAGTGGATCTATCCGCTGGGCTATGCCGCGATCGTGGGCTGGGCGGTTTATGCCTATCTGCTAGCATCTTAGGCGCTGGACCCAGGGCAAAACCGCGCCTAACGTGGCACTGATGCTTCGCTATGCGTTCAAACGCCTGATTTCGCTGGTTCTCAGCCTTGCGGTCGCCTCGGTGGTCATCTTCGCGGTGATCGAGGTGGCACCCGGCGATCCGGCATCCTTCATGCTGGGGGTGAACGCGCAGCCCGACACGCTGGCGGCCTTGCGCGCCGAGCTTGGCCTGGATGTGCCCAAGATCGAGCGCTATTTCACTTGGGTCGGCGGGATGCTGACCGGCGATTTCGGCACCTCCTACACCTACCGCACACCGGTTTCGACCATGATCGCGGACCGGATGTGGGTGTCTCTGCCGCTGGCGCTCTATGCGCTCACGCTGTCGACGGCCATCGCCTTTCCGGCGGGCATCTATGCGGCCTCGCGGCGCGGCCGGCCCGGGGACATCGCGGTGATGGGCGCCACCCAGCTGGGCATCGCGGTGCCGAATTTCTGGTTCGCGATGATGCTGGTGCTGGTCTTTGCGATCAATCTGCGCCTGTTCAACGCGGGCGGCTTTGCCGGGTGGGAAAACGGCATCTGGACCGGCCTGCATTCGCTGACTCTGCCGGCCATCGCGCTGGCACTGCCGCAGGCGGCGATCCTGGCGCGGGTGATGCGCTCGGCCCTGCTGGACATACTAGGCGAGGATTTCATGCGCACTGCCCGCGCCAAGGGCCTCAGCCGCCGTCAGGCGCTGTGGCGGCACGGGGTGCGCAACGCGCTGATCCCGGTGCTGACGATCATCGGGCTGCAGTTTTCCTTCCTGCTGGCCGGGGCGATCATCATCGAACAGGTCTTCTACCTGCCCGGTCTCGGGCGGCTGGTGTTTCAGGCGATCTCGTCGCGCGACCTGATCGTGGTCGAGTCGGTGGTCATGCTGCTTGTCTTCGCGGTCATCACCGTCAATTTCCTGGTCGATCTGGCCTATGCCGCCGTCGATCCCCGGCTGAGGAGCCGCACATGAGCCGCAACCTGATCCTCGGCGCATGCCTGTCGTCTCTGGTGGTTCTCGCAGCGCTCGTTTCCTTTGTCTGGACGCCCTATGACCACGCCGCACTGAACATTCCTGACAAGCTGCAACAACCCAACGCGCAGCACTGGTTCGGCACCGATCATTTCGGGCGCGATCTGTTCTCGATGATCATGGTGGGCGCGCGCACCTCTATCGCGGTGGCGCTGGTGGCGGTGGGCATCGGCATGGCGCTGGGCGTGCCGCTGGGCCTGACGGCGGCGGCGCGCAAGGGGTCTTGGCTGGACGAGCTGATCATGCGCGGCAACGATCTGGTCTTTGCCTTTCCCTCGCTGGTCATCGCCATCCTGATCACCGCCGTCTTCGGCGCGGGCGCGATCAACGCGATCATCGCGATCGGCATCTTCAACATCCCCGTCTTTGCCCGCATCACCCGCGGCGCGGCCCTGTCCCTGTGGGAGCGCGAGTTTATCCTGGCGGCCCGTGTCGCGGGCAAGGGCGCGGCGCGGATCTCGGCCGAGCACATCCTGCCCAACGTCGCCAACCTTTTGATCGTGCAGGGCACCATTCAGTTCTCTCTGGGTATTCTGGCCGAGGCGGGTCTGTCCTATGTCGGTCTGGGCGCGCAGCCTCCCACGCCCAGCTGGGGCCGGATGCTGGCCGACGCGCAGACAATGGTCAGTTTTGCCCCGCATTTGGCTCTGATTCCGGGGCTGGCGATCATCGTCACGGTGCTGGGGCTGAACCTGATGGGTGACGGGCTGCGCGACTGGCTCGACCCCCGCATCCGGGTGGCGCGCGCATGAGCTTGCTGGAAATCCATAACCTGTCGCTGTCGATCCACGCCGTCGGCATCCTCAAGGACGTAAGCCTGTCCGTCGATCCCGGACAGATCGTGGCCGTCACCGGCGAGAGCGGTTCGGGCAAGTCGATGACGGCGCTGGCGGTGATGCAGCTTTTGCCCAACGGGGCGCGGACATCGGGATCGCTGCAACTGGACGGGCAGGACCTGCTGGGCCTGCCCGAGGCCGAGATGTGCGCCCTGCGCGGGGCGGCGATCGGCATGGTGTTCCAAGAGCCGATGACGGCGCTCAACCCGGTCCAGACCATCGGGGCGCAGGTGATGGAGACCATCCTGATCCACAAGGCGATGCCGCCCGATCAGGCCGAGGCCCGTGCCCGTGAGGTTTTGACCCGCGTCGGCGTGCCGCCCGAGAGGTTCCCGCTGGACCGCTACCCGCATGAACTGTCGGGCGGGCAGCGGCAGCGGGTGGTGATCGCCATGGCCATCTCGCTGCGCCCCCGGCTGCTGATCGCGGACGAGCCGACGACGGCGCTGGACGTGACGACGCAGGCGCAGATCCTCGATCTGCTCAAGGGTCTGGTCACGGAATACGGCATGGGCCTGTTGATGATCACCCATGATCTGGCGGTGGTGGCGGACATGGCCGACCGGATCGTGGTGATGCGCAACGGCGAAGTGGTCGAGGCCGGGCCTACGGGTCAGCTGCTGACCAACATGCAGCATCCCTACACGCGGATGCTGTTCGAGGCCTCGAACCACCAAGTCGAACTGCCCGCCCCGGCGGCCCCGGCGCCTCTGCTTTCGGTCTCGGAGGTGGTGCGCGACTATCGCCTGCCGCGTGCGCGGCTGTTCGAAAAGCCCGGCCATCATCGCGCCGTGGACAATGTGAGTTTCACGCTGAATCGGGGCGAACGCCTTGGGCTTGTGGGCGAGTCCGGTTGCGGAAAATCGACTCTAACACGGGCCATTTTAGGGCTCGAGGAGGTGCAGGGCGGGCAAATTCTGCTGGACGGCCAGCCGGTGTTCACCGGGCACAAACCCAACCTGGCCGTGCGCCGCAAGATGCAGGTGGTGTTCCAGGACCCGTTCGGCAGCTTCAACCCCCGGCACCGGGTTGCCCGCCTGATCACCGAACCTTTTCACCTGCTGGAAACCCCGCCCACCGGGTCGGAACGGCAGGATCGCATCGCCGAGATGCTGACCGCCGTGGGCCTGTCGCCCGACGATGCGTGGAAATACATCCACGAATTCTCGGGCGGGCAGCGCCAGCGCATCGCCATCGCCCGCGCGCTGATTATCCGGCCCGAGCTGATCTTGTTCGACGAGGCCGTCTCGGCGCTGGATGTCTCGGTCCGGGCACGGATCCTCGACCTGCTGGCCGAGCTGTGTGCGACCTATGACCTGACCTACCTGTTCATCAGCCATGACCTAAGCGTGGTGCGCACCATTACCGACCGGGTGATGGTGATGCAGTCGGGTCGGATCGTCGAGCAAGGTGAGACCGAGCGCGTGTTCTCGGACCCGCAGCACCCCTATACGCAAACCCTGATCCAAGCCGTGCCGAAATTGCCCGATTTCGGGCAAGGCGCAGCATGAAACCTCTTTGTTAGAGCCTGTTTTGGAGGCAGATATGCAAAATCCCATCTGGTTTGATTCTACCTTGTGCCTGATCGGCGGCTATTGGGTCGCGAGCGATGACACGCTTGATCTGACCAACCCGTCCGACGGCACGCCGCTCGGCCGAATTGCGCGCGGTGGGGCGCCGCAGATCGATGCCGCCGTGCAGGCCGCGCAGGCCGCGCTGGACGGCGACTGGGGCCGGATGACCGCGCTGGAGCGGGGCCGCATCCTGACCCGTCTTGGACAGTTGGTGCAGGACAGGATCGAGGAGCTTGCGCTGCTCGAAGCGTTGGATGTTGGAAAACCGCTGACCCAGGCGCGCGCCGACGCTCTGGCGCTGGCGCGCTATTGCGAGTTCTACGGCGGTGCGGCGGACAAGGTGATGGGCGAGACCATCCCCTATCTCGACGGCTACACCGTCTATACCCTGCGTGAGCCGCACGGGGTGACCGGCCATATCGTGCCTTGGAACTACCCGATGCAAATCATCGGCCGCTCGGTCGGGGCGGCGCTGGCCATGGGTAATGCCTGCGTTCTGAAACCGGCGGAAGAGGCCTGTCTGACCGCGCTGGCCTTTGCCCATCTGGCAACCGAGGCGGGGCTACCCGCCGGCGCGCTGAACGTGGTTCCCGGCATCGGGGCCGAGGCGGGCGCGGCCCTGTCGGCGCATCCGGGTGTGCATCATATCTCGTTCACCGGATCCGTGGCGACGGGCGCGCTGGTGCAGCAGGCGGCCGGACGCAATGTGGTGCCGGTGACGCTGGAACTGGGCGGGAAATCTCCGCAACTGGTGTTTGATGATGCCGATCTGGAGGCCGCGTTGCCGTTTCTGGTGAATGCGGGCATCCAGAACGCGGGTCAGACCTGCTCGGCCGGGTCGCGTGTTCTGGTTCAGCGCGGCGTCTATGCCGAGGTCAAGGCGCGCATGGCCGCCGCCTATGCCGACCTGACCGTCGGCCCCGCGACCGAGGATCTGCGCGTTGGGCCGCTGATCTCGGATCGGCAGAAGCAGATCGTGACCGGCTTTCTGATGCAGGGAGCCGATCTTGAGATCGCAGCACAGGGCCGAATCGTGGATCACGCGCCGCCGGGCGGGGCCTATGTGCGCCCGACGCTGTTTGGTGACGTGCGGCCCGATCATCCGCTGGCGCAGAGGGAAATATTTGGCCCGGTGCAGGTTCTGATCCCTTTCGACACCGAGGAACAGGCCATTCAAATCGCCAACGGCACCGACTATGGGCTGGTGGCCGGGGTCTGGACGCGGGATGGCGCGCGGCAGATGCGGCTGGCCAAACGACTGCGCGCGGGGCAGGTGTTCATCAACAATTACGGCGCGGGCGGCGGGGTCGAGCTGCCGTTCGGCGGGGTCGGAAAATCGGGCCATGGCCGCGAAAAGGGGTTCGAGGCACTGTACGGTTTTTCCCAGCTGAAAACCGTAGCCGCCCATCACGGCTGAGCCGGGCTAGACGATCACTTCGATCGCTTCTTGTTCGCCCACGCCAAAGACGCGCTTGTAGCGCTCGATCTCGTCTTTCGGCCCCATCGCCTTTTCGGGGTTGTCCGACAGTTTCACCGTCGGCCGCCCATTGGCCGAGACCGCCTTGCACACCAGCGAGAACGGCGCCAGCGCATCCCCCGGCACCAGACCGCGGAAATCGTTGGTCAGCAACGTGCCCCACCCGAACGAGACCTTCACCCGGCCCGCGAATTGGCCGTGCAATTCGCGGATCTTGTCCACATCGAGCCCGTCCGAGAATATGATCCGCTTCTGGCTGGGATCCTCGCCGCGCGATTTCCACCACTCGATGGCGATCTCGGCGCCCTTGGCCGGATCGCCGCTGTCAATGCGGATGCCGGTCCAGCCGGCCAGCCAGTCGGGTGCGCGGTCCAGAAACCCCTTGGTGCCATAGGTGTCGGGCAGGATGATACGCAGGTTGCCGTCATGTTCGTCATGCCAGTCGCTCAGCACGTCATAGGGCGCGCGGGCCAGTTCTTCGTCGGTTTCGGCCAGCGCCGAATAGACCATCGGCAGTTCATGCGCATTGGTGCCGATCGCCTCGACCTCGCGCCGCATGGCGATCAGGCAGTTCGACGTTCCCGTGAAGGCCGGGCCCAGCCCTTCGATCATTGCCTGCACGCACCAGTCCTGCCACAGGAAGGAATGCCGCCGCCGGGTGCCGAAATCTGCGATCCCCAAACCGGGAATGCCGCGCAGCGTTTCGATCTTTTCCCAGACACGGGTCATGGCGCGGGCATAGAGAACCTGAAGCTCGAACCGGCGCATGTCGTTCAGAACCGCGCGTGAGCGGAGCTCCATCAGCACCGCCAGGGCCGGAATCTCCCACAGCATGACCTCGTGCCATTTGCCCTCGAAGGTCAGCTCGTACTGATCGCCGCGGCGTTCGAGGTGATAGGGCGGCAGGCGCAGATTCTCGAACCATTCTATGAAATCGGGGCGGAACATCTGGCGCTTGCCGTAGAAGGTGTTGCCCCGCAGCCAAGTGCTTTCACCCCGGCTGAGGCTGAGCGAGCGGATATGATCGAGCTGTTCGCGCAGCTCGCCCTCGTCGATCAGCTTGGCCAGCGGAACGTGATTCGACCGGTTGATCAGAGAAAACACGACCGTCGTTTGGGGCTTGTTGCGAAACACTGACTGGCACATCAGCAGTTTGTAGAAATCCGTGTCGATCAATGACCGCACGATCGGGTCGATCTTCCATTTGTGATTGTAGACACGGGTCGCGATGTCGACCATGGGGAGCTCCTGCCATTTCCGTTGTTAGATCAATCGGTGCGGTGATTGGCAAGAGTCCCGGATCTGTTAACAATGCCAAGGACAGGTCACAATCCGGGCATAAAGTCCGATCCTTTCGCGATCTAGTGAGGGGGGTGGGATGGGACCAGAAGTTTGTAAGTGGTGAATGAGTCTGACGTACGATTTTGATATTGTAACGATTGCTGAAGAGTCCGAGACGGAAAACCCTGAGGCCGGTGCCCAGGTGGCGGGGCGGCATGTCTATGCCGTGTTTCGCGATATCCGCACGGCGGATGCGCTGCGCCGGGCCTCGCCCAGAATCCGCAGGATTTTCGTGGATGCCGGTTTCAGTCTGGAATCCAGACGAACCGGGCTCGAGCGCGATCTGTACCCGGCAGAAGATGCCGAGGCGCGCGCGCTCATCCTGCGCCGGTTGTTCGACAACATTCGGAACCGGGGCGTTCAGGGCCAGTATTGCGGCACGTTCGACATCCTGGCGTTTTTGCAACATGTACGTCGTGCGCAGCCGCTGCCCCGCAGGCCGGTCCAAGAGAGATCAAAGCCGGCCCGGGCCGGTGCCGACGCGAAGAAGACCGCCCGCCGCTCGATCGTGGGCCGGGTCGGGTTCGCGCTGGGGCTGGCGGTCATCCTGTTCGTCGTGCTGAAATATCTGGCGGCCACCGGGGCGACGCCCTGATCAGAGCAGCGCCACACCTGCCGTTTGCATGGCTTGCTCGGCCGCAGCCAGCGACCCGTCTAGGTCGATCGCCCGGCAGGCGTCGGTTCTGACGGTCACGTCAAAGCCCAGCCGGGCCGCATCCACCGCCGAATAATGCACGCAGAAATCGGTCGCCAGGCCCACCAGCGTCAACCGGTCTATCCCGCGCGTGCGCAGATAGCCTTCCAGCCCGGTGGGGGTGGTCCGGTCGTTTTCGAAGAAGGCCGAATAGCTGTCGATCGCGCTGCGAAAGCCCTTGCGCAGGATCAGGTCGGCATCGGTGCGCAGGTCGGGGTGGAATTCGGCGCCGAGTGTGCCCTGCACGCAATGGTCGGGCCACAGGACCTGTGGGCCATAGGGCATTTCGACCAGATCATAAGGTGCCTTCCCCAGATGGGATGACGCGAACGAGGAATGACCTGCCGGGTGCCAGTCTTGCGTCAGGATCACCGCGTCGAAATCTGGCATCATGGCATTGATCGGGGCAACGATCTCATCCCCGTTGGGAACCGCCAGCGCGCCGCCGGGGCAGAAATCGTTCTGGACATCGATCACGATCAGGGCATGGGTCATGGCAGCCTCCTTTGCGTGTGCTATCGGTAGGGGGGCGGGCGGTGGTCGTCAATGCGGTCTCTTGCGTTGCGGGGGGCCGCGCATTAGATCGCGGCCATGTACACGATCGCCGCACTGTATCACTTCACCCGTTTTGCCGACCCGGACGCCCTGCGCGCGCCGCTGCTGGAGCTGTGCCGCGCGCAGTCGGTCAAGGGCACGCTGCTGCTGGCGCATGAAGGCATCAACGGCACCATCGCCGGCCCCCGCGCCGGGATCGACGCGGTGCTGGCGCATATCCGGGCGCTGCCGGGCTGTGCGAACCTGGAATGGAAAGAGGCCACCGCCAGCCAGCCGCCGTTTGGCAAGATGAAGGTGCGCCTGAAGAAAGAGATCGTGACCATGGGCCAGCCGGATGTCGATCCGCGCGCCCGCACCGGCCATTATGTCGAGCCGCAGGACTGGAACGATCTGATCCGCTCGGATGATGTGGTGGTTATCGACACGCGCAACGACTATGAGGTGTCGATCGGCACATTCGAAGGCGCAATCGACCCTAAAACGGACAGTTTCCGCGATTTTCCCGCTTGGTGGGAGCAGAACAAGCATAGGTTCCACAACAAGCGCGTCGCCATGTTCTGCACCGGCGGCATTCGCTGCGAGAAATCCACCAACTATCTGCTTGGGCAGGGGGTCGAGGATGTCTACCACCTGAAGGGCGGCATCCTGCGCTATCTCGAGGAGGTCCCGCCCGAAGACAGCACCTGGAAGGGTGAATGCTTCGTGTTCGACAACCGCGTGTCGGTGGGGCACGGGCTGGTCGAGGGGCCGCACCAGCTGTGTCATGGCTGCCGCCGCCCGATCCTGCCCCAGGACATGGAGCGCCCTGAATACGAGCATGGCGTGTCTTGCCACCAATGCATCCACGAGACGTCCGAGGCCGACAAGGCGCGGTTCCGCGAACGGCAGAAACAGATCGCGCTGGCGCGGGCGCGAGGCGAAGAGCATCTGGGCGGTCAATAGCGAATCGCGAAAGCGCTTGTGATGGCGGACGCTTCGGTGAAGGATGGCCGAAGCCGAACCGCCGAGGATGACAGATGCCCGCCGACCCAACCACCTTCGAGGACTGGAAGCCCACATTGCTGGCCGCGCTGGGGCTGATTCTGGTCAGCACGATGGCCTGGTATCTGCTGTCGCATCTGAACGAGGCGACCGCGGGCACCACGATCGGGACCGCCACGACGATCGGGCTGGCGTTTTTGCTGGTGTGGCAGACCTGGTACTACATGACTCGGGTCCGCAACCCCAAGCGGCAGCTGCTGCTGATGGGGATCTCGTTCATTCAGGCGGTGCCGTTCCTGTTTGCAGCCGTCTATGGGTCATATGGGTATCACGACCTGTGTGTCGAGGGCGCGCGCCGCCCCAGCGATGTGCTGTATTTCTCGTATGTCACCTTCACTACGGTCGGGTTCGGCGACCTGCGGCCCATCGGCGTCTGCCGGGCCCTGGCCGTGGCCGAGGCCATCACCGGATATATCCTGCTGGGCCTGTTCGTGGCCGCCGCCGTGGGCCTGTACGGCAGCACCCATCGCGCCCGGCGAAACCACTGACGCTTACTTGTTGCGGTCGATCCACTGTGACATGGCACGTTTGTCGCGAAAGCACTCATCCGGGATCGGGCGGCGCTTGCTGCGCGAAATACGTTCGGCAAATGCCACCTGCTTGCCGGTGGGATAGTTTGAAAAGGGCGAGGTATCTTGCGGCTTGTGCGCCGAAATCCAATCGGACATTGACCGTCGGTCACGCTGCGCTTCGACGGGTATCTCGAGCGCGGCCTGACGCGCGATCGCGCGGGCATAGCGCATCTGCCGATCCGTGACCGGCAGTAGGTGATAGTCGTTTGTGGGCTCCATCCGGGCCGTAATCTGCCGGGACCGTTGCATTGTGCAATCCTCCGATCATGTGGAACATAAATGGAACATTAACCAAATTTTTCAAGTTTTCTTGCGGATTCAGCGGCGGAAACTGGCCGATGCCAGTGTTTTATTGACTGACCAATCAACAACCCTTAACTGCGGTTGGAACCCATTTGCCGCTGGCCTGACCGGCGGCCCCGCAAGAAAAGGATCCGCCATGAAATTTCAGCCCACGGCCAGCCATTTCATCGATGGCGAATATGTCGAAGACACCGCAGGCACCCCGATCGACGTGATCTATCCGGCTACGGGCGAGGTCATCGCCCGCCTGCATTCGGCGACGCCGCAGATCATTGAACAGGCTCTAAACAGTGCAAAACGCGCTCAAAAGACCTGGGCGGCGATGACCGGGACCGAGCGCGGCCGCATCCTGCGCCGCGCCGCCGACATCATGCGCGAGCGCAACCGCGAGTTGTCGATCCTCGAAACCCATGACACCGGCAAGCCGTTGCAGGAAACGCTGGTGGCCGATGCGACCTCGGGCGCGGACGCGCTGGAATATTTCGGCGGACTGGCCGGGTCGCTGACCGGCGAGCATATCCCGCTGGGCAGCGGTGATTTCGTCTATACCATCCGCGAGGCGCTGGGCGTCTGCGTCGGCATCGGCGCGTGGAACTACCCCACCCAGATCGCCTGCTGGAAGGGTGCCCCGGCGCTGGCATGTGGCAATGCGATGGTGTTCAAACCCTCGGAAACCACGCCCCTGTCAGCGCTGAAAGTGGCCGAGATCCTGATCGAGGCCGGCGCGCCCAAGGGCATCTACAACGTGGTTCAGGGCTATGGCGATGTGGGCGCCGCGCTGGTCACCGACCCGCGCGTGGCCAAGGTGTCGCTGACCGGATCGGTGCCCACGGGCCGCAAGGTCTATGCCGCCGCCGCCGAGGGCATGAAACACGTCACGATGGAACTGGGCGGCAAGTCGCCCCTGATCGTGTTCGACGACGCCGATATCGAAAACGCCGTCTCGGGTGCGATCCTGGGCAATTTCTATTCCTCGGGCCAGGTCTGTTCCAACGGCACCCGGGTCTTCGTGCAGAAAGGCATCAAAGAGGCCTTTCTGACCCGACTGACCGAACGTCTGGCCAAGGTGAAGATCGGCGACCCGATGGATGAGGCCGTGAATTTCGGCCCGATGGTCAGCGAGAACCAGATGAACATCGTTCTGGGCTATATCGAGAAGGGCAAGGCCGAGGGCGCACGGCTGGTCCATGGCGGCGCGCGGCTGGATCGCCCGGGCTTCTACCTTCAGCCAACGGTCTTTGCCGACGTGACCGACGACATGACCATCGCCCGCGAGGAAATCTTCGGCCCCGTCATGTCGGTGCTGGATTTCGAAACCGAAGACGAGGTGATGGCCCGCGCCAACGCCACCGAGTTCGGCCTGGCCGCCGGCGTGTTCACAAACGACCTGACCCGCGCCCATCGCGTGGTGGCCGGGTTCGAGGCAGGCACCTGCTACATCAACACCTACAACCTCGCCCCGGTCGAGGCGCCGTTCGGCGGGTCGAAAATGTCGGGCGTCGGGCGCGAGAACTCGAAGCTGGCGATCAACCACTATTCGGAAATGAAAACCGTCTATGTCTCGATGAACGACGTCGAGGCGCCTTACTAGACGATCCCAAACCGGGATTCCGTCCAACTTGCCCTGTTCCCGACATTTGGGGTCGGGAACAGAGCATACGGTGTGCGGGTCCTGTGGCTGACTTCTGAAGCAGAGGGGTGACGCGTCCCCGCCATTCAGGAGAAAAGCCCAATGAGAACCCATGCACAGGCCGTCGTGATCGGAGGGGGCCTTGTCGGTTGTTCGATCCTCTACCATCTTGCCAAGCTGGGCTGGACCGACGTGATCCTGCTGGAACGGGACGAGCTGACCAGCGGTTCAACGTGGCACGCGGCGGCCAATATCCATGGGCTGCACGACAACAACAACGTCACCCGCATCCAGCACTACACGATGAACCTGTACAAGCAGCTGGAAAAGGAAACCGGGCAGGGCTGCGGCGTGTTCCAGCCGGGATCGCTGTATCTGGCCCAGACCGAAGCGCGCGAGCACCAACTGCGTTTGCAAGAGGCCAAGGCGCGGTTTTACGGCCTGAACTTCTATGAAATCAGCCGCGAACAGGCGATGGAGCTGCACCCACTGGCGCAGTTCGACGACATCCGTTGCATCATGTACGAACCCGACGGCGGCAACGTGGACCCCTCGGGCGTAACCCATGCCTATGCCGCCGGAGCGCGCGCGCTGGGGGCCGAGATTCAGCGGTTTTGCCCTGTAATAGGGACTGAACAGCAGCCTGACGGCTCGTGGATCGTGCGAACGGAAAAGGGCGACATCCACACGCAATGGGTGGTCAACGCAGCGGGGTTGTGGGGGCGCGAGGTGGCGTCGCTGGCCGGGCTGGAGCTGCCGCTGCAACCGACCGAACACCAGTATTTCGTGACCGAAGCGATTGACGAGGTGGCAGCTCTCGGCCGCCGGCTGCCCTCGATCGCCGACCGCGACGGCGAATATTACTTCCGGCAGGAAGGCAACGGGTTGCTGATCGGCGCCTATGAGAAAGACATGCGTTTCTGGGCCGAGGACGGCACGCCGCTGGATTTCGCCCATGACCTGTTTCCCGACGATTTGGACCGGATCATGGAGAACGTGATCCGCGCGACCGAGCGTGTGCCGGTGGCCGCGACCGCAGGCGTGAAACGGGTGATCAACGGCCCGATGATCTGGTCGCCGGATTCCAACGCCATCTGGGGGCCGGTGCCCGAGCTGCGCAACTATTTCTGCTGCACCGGTATTATCCCCGGATTCTCGCAATCGGGCGGGCTGGGGCTGTTGGCCGCGCAATGGATGATCGAGGGCGAGCCGCAATACGACATGTTCGCCTGGGATCTGGCGCGGTTCGGCGACTGGGCCGACAAGAACTTCACCAAGGCGCGGGTCGCGGACCAATATTCCCACCGCTTTGCCATCCATTTCCCGAACGAGGAACGCAGCGCCGGCCGCCCCGCTCGTGTGCGCCCTGCCTACGAGATGCAGAAGCAGATGGGCGCGGTCTTCGGCCTGAATTGCGGCTGGGAACACCCGCTGTGGTTTGCCGATCAGCCTGGAACAATCGAGACCACCGGCTTCACCCGCCAGAATTGGTTCGAACCGGTGGGCCAGGAGGCCCGGTTGCTGCGCGAGAGCGTGGGCGTGATCGACATCTCGAACTTTGCCAACTACGTCATCAAGGGGCCGGGCGCGCATGACTGGCTCGACCGGCTGGTGGCCAACCGAGTTCCGACCGAGGTGGGACGTTCGTGCCTGACCCCGCTGATCTCGGTGCGCGGTGGCGTGGCGGGGGATTTCACCATCACCAAGACCGCCGAGGACGAATACATGATAATCGGCTCGGGCATGGCCGAACGCTATCACCAGCGGTTCTTCAACATGGTGGACCTGCCCGAGGGCACCACCTTCGAAGTCGCCACCAACCGCATCGCAGGCTTCAACGTCGCTGGCCCGAAATCGCGCGAGGCCTTGCAACGGCTGACCAACGCCGACCTGTCGAATGAGGCGTTCCGCTTCATGCGCACGGCCACGATCGAGGTTGCCGGGGTCACTTGCCTGGCCATCCGCGTCAGCTTTACCGGCGATCTGGGGTGGGAGCTGCACTGCGCCGAAGAGGACCAAATCAGACTCTATTCTGCGCTTCTGGATGCTGCCCGCGCTTGCGGTGGTGGGCCGGTCGGCAGCCGGGCTCTGGGCGCATTGCGGATCGAAAAGGGTTATGGCTCGTGGGGTCGTGAGTATTCTCAGGAGTACTGGCCGCACGAGGTCGGTCTGGATGGGTTGATCAAGCCAGACAAGGATTTCCTGCACAAGGAGGCCTGGCTGGCGATCAAGGACAATCCCGCGCGCGAGGTGCTGTCGATTTTCGAGGTCAATGTCACCCACGATGCCGATGCCAGCGGGGGCGAGCCGATCTTTACCCCAGATGGTACGCCCGTCGGGCGCGTCACCTCGGGTGCCTATGGCTACACAGTCGGCAAGTCGCTGGCCATCGGATACGCCAACCCTGATGTCGCCCAGCCGGGTGACGAGGTGCATGTCTTCATCTTGGGTAAGCCGCACAGGGCACGGATCTTGCATGCGCCTCCGTTCGACCCCAAGGGCTTGCGATTGCGTGACCAAAAACCGGTGATGGAGGGCGCCAAGTGACCGAAACCTTCGCCCGCGTTGCCGAGTTTGTTCTAAACCGCCCGGCGGATAAAATGCCCGACAGCGCGCGCGAAGCGGCGGCCCTGATGCTGCTGGATACTTTGGGCATCGTGATTGCCTCGACCCCGATGGAGGCCGGCGTTATCGCCCGCGACACTGCGGCATTGCTGTACGGAACGACCGATCATGCGTTCTCGGCGCGGATGCTGTGCGATGGGCGCCGGGTCAGTCTGGCGGGCGCAGCTTACGCGGCCGCCACGCAGACTGACAATCTCGACGGGCACGACGGCTACAACCCGACCAAGGGGCATATCGGTGTCGTGGCAATACCCGCGCTGTGCGCATTGGCCGAGCACTGCCCTGACCTGTCCGGAACCGATGCCTTGGCGGCCGTCATCACCGGCTACGAAATCGCGGGCCGCGCGGGTATCACGTTGCACGCCACCGTCAGTGACTATCACACCTCGGGGGCGTGGAACGCACTGGGCGTCGCGGCGATGGCGGCCCGCTTGCGGGGCCATTCATCCGACCAGTTGCGCCAAGGCCTTGGCATTGCCGAATATCACGGCCCCCGCAGCCAGATGATGCGCGAGATCGCCAACCCAACCATGCTGCATGACGGCTCGGGCTGGGGCGCGCTGGTGGGAATGTCGGCGGCAATTCTGGCCGAGCGCGGCTTTACCGGCGCACCTGCCATCACCATCGAGGAGGACCGCGCCGCACCCTATTGGCAGGACCTCGGCACGTTTTGGCAGATGGAACATCAATATGTGAAACCCTATCCGATCTGCCGCTGGGCCCATGCCGCCATAGACGGGCTGCGCACGGTGATGCACACGCACGGTCTGACCCATGACCGGATCGCCCATGTTGATATCAATACCTTTCATGAGGCATGCCAGCTGTTTTCCGGCGTGCCGCAGACGACGTCTCAGGCTCAGTACTCGCTGCCCTTCGCCGTTGCGGTGCAAGCGGTGCACGGCCGGATCGGAGTGGAACACTTGATGGGGTCGGGGCTAGCTGACACGGACGTGGTCGGGTTCATGTCACGAATTTCGGTTCGAACATGCGATCGGCACTCGGCCCGGTTTCCAGCCGGACGCTGGGCGGACGTCTCGGTCACGACACGCGACGGCCGGTTGTTGCACTCGGGGGACACGCATGCCCGGGGTGGCCCCGAAGCGCCGATGTCGCGCCAGGATGTCATTGGCAAATTCCTGGAATTCGCGACGCCGCAGATGGGGGGCGATGCCAAGACGCTGGCCGAGGCTGTTCTCGACCTGGTCGACCCCGATGCGCGGTTCAACCGAGTTGCCAGCTTTCTCTACCCGGGCCTTGACCGGTAACGCCCGCCCCGCCCGATGTCAGGTGTCGGGCAGCAGGGGATAGTCGGCAAGCCGATCATACCGCGATCCCTGCGGAGTCAGGGTCGAGGAGAAAAGCGCGAACCGGTCTACCGGCATGTCTGGCGCATCCGGCAAGAACCCGGAAAAACCCTTGAGCAGAGCCGGATTCGCGCCGCGCTGGATGGTGATGTGCGGCCGAAATCTGCGCCGCGGTACGTCGATGCCCGCCCTTCGCGCCAGTTGCAGAGTTTTCGTCTGCAATTCCTGCAAGGACGGGTTTTTCGCAACGGCCAAGTGTATGGTGTTTCCAAACATTCCCAAACCGTCGAACCGGATGCAAAAGGCAGGGTGCTGAACGCGCTCCAATTCAACATGCAGAACGGAAAGTTGTTCTTCCGGCGTGTCCCCCAGAAAAGCCAGTGTGACATGCAGATTCTCTGCCACAACCGGGCGACCTCCGGAAAAGCCGGATTGTAGGACGCGGCAGAACCGCACCAGATCCGGCGTTGCGGGAATGGCCAGAAAACTGCGCATTTCGTCCAGACCTGACAGGCCGGTTCGGGGCCTGTCTCATGGGTTTGTATTTCGGTCAGCCCATCTTGAGCTGGCGGACGAACTTTGCAAGCCTCGGCGCGACGCCCATGGTCGGTTCAA
Source organism: Ruegeria sp. BHSB172 (assembly GCF_059613165.1). Lineage (NCBI taxonomy): Bacteria > Pseudomonadati > Pseudomonadota > Alphaproteobacteria > Rhodobacterales > Roseobacteraceae > Ruegeria > Ruegeria sp. BHSB172. Next base: position 25,359 of record NZ_JBXWRZ010000008.1, on the reverse strand, counting down.
GGTCGTCATTCTGCGTCCGTTTCGACAAGAGCCAGCAGATCTCGGATTTTTTCGCGCGTTCCGGTGCTGGTCTCCAACAGTTCACGCGCGTCCTTCAAGGGCGATTCCGGTGACCGTTCCGCCGCGTTATCCAGTTCAGCGATCAAGGCCATCAACCGGCCCACTCGACCGTCCGAAAGGTTGATCTGCGCCCTTGGCGAACCCGCAAACCACGACAGCCGGGCGGCCTCGACATCCTCTCCCAACTCGGTCAGGATCCCTGCGGCTTCCTCAAATTCGCCCAGCTCGGTCAGTGCCGCGGCCCGCAGACGCTGGGTCCGCTCGGATCGGTCGTCTGCCAGTTCTTCCAGCGCCTGTCGCGGCTGGCCTTCCATCATCGCGACGCGGGCGCGCAGCCATGCTCGGTCGCGCTGGCGGGTCCGGTCTTGCCCTTTGTCGACCAGCCGCCGGACTTGCGAGGAAAAACCCAGATCGGCATATCGCTCGGCCAGGGCCAGGGCGGTGTCGGTGCTGAGGCGTTGAACCAGCGACGGATCCATCGCGAAGGTCATGCGGACGAAAGTACCGTCATCCGCCCGTTCTGCCATCAACTGCAGGATACGGTTCTGAGTGCCATCCCAATCGGCGTCCCCCACATGAGCCGTGGAAAGCCGGAATGCCGGTTCAAACTCGTTGAACAGGCTCAGCGCTACGGCATGGCTGCGAGCCATGACGGGCCCGAGTTCCGAGTTCTTCAGTTCAACGGCATAGGCCCCGGCAAGATCCAGCTGTCTTTGGGTGATCGCGCCACGGTCGGCCCATTGCTGCTCGATCAGCCTTGCCAGAGCCAACGGAGCTTCGACCCGCGCCTTGGGATCCTCGATCACCCTGCTCAGCAACGTTCTGCTGCTTTGCGCGTCTTCCGCGGCTGAGGCGACTTGGGCCTTTGCCAAGTTGGTTTCGGCGCTGACTTCTGGCTCGATGCGCTCCACCGAGCGCAGAATCCTGCGGGCAGCCTCCAGTTCTTCGGCCTTCGTGAAGACCTGCGCCAATCTGGGACCAAGATGGCGCCGCAGATGTTCGGGCAACCGTTGGAACGATTGCTCGACTGTTTCCGGCCGAGCCTCGGGCTGCAACTCTCCTTGGGCGAGCGCGGCCCAAAGCGCTATTGCACCGTCACAACGTTGCAACCCCTCGAATGGTGGCGGCCCGTCGGATGGAAGCGCATCGATGACCGTCGCAATGCCGGCAACCCACTCTGCTTCCTCGGGAACCTGGGAGAGCAGGCCCAACGTTTGTACCGCTTCGGCTCCGAAGCCGAAATAGGTCAGGACCTCGGCAAGCCTGATCACGGCGTCTGGATCGATGCGATCGAACTCTTGGAACAGGGCGCGGCGTAGGTCTGCCACCTGCTGATGGAACGGACGGCCATCTGTCCAGGACTCGAAGTCCAATGCGGCGTCCGAGATGCAGGCCGGCCCAGGTTCCAGAATTGGCAATGGTAAATTCGCCATGAAGCCCAACTCGTCCAAAACCGAGGTTATCGCCAGGTTTGGTGACAGGTCGGACCCAAGCAAAGTCGGCGGAGGCGGCGTCGAGGCGCGCGGCCCGACGCCCGACAGGTCGAGATCGACGATCTCGCGGTCGGCACTCTGCAGGAAGCGGGTGGCTAGACGGTCTTCGATGTCTTGCCGGCTCAGGCGCAGTAAAGGTTCGGCCAGATGGGTCAAAGGCAGGTCTTTGGCCGGTGTCGCCTGGTCCACGCGGGGAAGAACCGGTGGCGGGATATCGAGATCGGGCAAGGGCAGCGCCTTCCCCGGAGCGATGTCCACCACGACCATCGTGTCCTTGAACAGAAAAGCGGTTGCCGCACAGTCGCAGCCGAATTCCATTTCCAGCGGCGCGCCCGGCTGCGCTTGCGTGAGGCCCGAAAGCCGGTTGCCCGACAGGCGTGTAAATACCGATTTCATGTCGAACACCACGTCGGTCAGGGCCAGCGAAAGGGTGGCCCCCTTCTTGCGATGTGTCAGCCGCCAGGAGGTTCCGGTCGGAACTTGCACCACCAGCCGGGTATAGCCATCATGTTCGCCCGATCGCACCGGAATGGTGGTTTGCGCCACTGCTCCTCCGGTCGCGAAGCCCAGAAAAGCAAATACCAGAGCCAGCCTTCGCATCATGCCGCCGCCTGCTTGATTTCCTTTAGTGCTTCTTCCAGTTCAGTGAAATTCGGCCGGTTGTGGGTCGGCGTGTTCTGCCGTCCGACCTCGATACACATCGCCGCGTTGTGGTTGTGAAGGTTGGCGACCAAAACTTCCTTGATCAGTTGGTAGAAATGGTTGTCTTCCTCGACGACCGCTTTCAGCTTTCCGGCGAACGGGCCGACCAGGCCATAAGCCAAAAACACCCCTAGGAAGGTCCCGACCAATGCGCCCCCGATCAACTTGCCCAGAACCTCCGGCGGCTGGTCGATCGACCCCATGGTCTTGATCACACCCAGAACCGCAGCAACGATTCCCAAGGCCGGCAGGCCGTCGGCAACCGTCTGAAGAGCGTGGCTGGAATGCATGGCATGGTGAAAATTGGCTTCCATGCGTTTCTCCAGAACCTCTTCGACCTGGTGCGGGTCATCATAGTTCATCGCCGCAGACCGCAAGGTGTCGCAGATCAGGTCGACGGCTTCCTTGTCGGCCTGAATCTTGGGATACGCCGCGAACAGAGAGGAGTTTTCCGGATCCTCGATATGCCCCTCGACCTCGACCGGGTTGGACCGGGCCAGCCGGATCAGTGAAAACAAAAGGCACAACAGGTCCCGATAGTCTTCGGGTTTCCATTTTGGGCCCTTGAACACCTTTCCCAGATCCTTGACCGTATGCTTGACCGCGGACATGTCGTTGCTGATCAGGAAAGCGCCGACAGCGGCCCCACCGATCATCATCATCTCGAAAGGCAGGGATTTCAGGATGATGGCCATCTTGCCGCCGGCGGCAAGATAACCGCCGAAAACCATCGCAAAAATGACGACAATACCAAGAATTCCAATCATGCTTGCTCTCCGACAGGGCGATATTTCGAGTGGCGGGGCAACGGCCTACTCCGTAGGTGCGTTGGCATTGCGGCCTGCCAAGACGACACTGATCGTATAGGCCACCTGAGGGTTCAGCCCGGCCATGATGCCGGCGGCCGTATCCGAGGGCATGCGCGCCAGGAAACCCGCGGCGAATACAGGGTCCATCGTTTCGAACAACTTTGCGGCGTCCTTCGGCTTCATGTTCTGGTAGACATCGGTCAGACGCGCCAGATCCCGCTCGGCCGCCTGGTCGGCAACGGCCAGAGTTTCCCGCAGCGACTCTTCGGCCTTCCGCAGATCGGCGAGGCGCTGTGCGATCGTCTTTTCCGCAATCTCGACTACCTTTTCCTTCTCGCGCAGCATGTTCTCCCGCTGTCGGAGCGCGGTTTCCCGCTGCGACAGCTCGGCCAGAAGCGCGTTCAAGTCCGAGGCTTGGGGTTGTGGATCGTGGTGCTCGGCCGCAGCTTTGGGTGCGCGGGCAAGGGCGGGCCCCGCCTCAAGCCCCAATCGGATGACGGCGGACCCGATCATCAAGGCGGAGATCAGGGTCAATACCCCTCCGCGCGCCCGCGGTTGCGCGTGTTGCGGGGCGGAGGTCATTGTCGCGCCTCGCCGCGTTGAGTCGTATGACGGAAGAACAGGACGCCTTTGGGCATCGCCTTTGCCTCCTCGGCGCCCTTCTCCGAACCGCCCCTTGCGTCAGGCTCGTCGTTCGGCTCGGTATCACCTTCGCCCGAGGCGTCTTTCGCTGTCTCTTCACCTGCGCTCGCGCCATTTTCTGTTTCGCCGCTTCCTGCGTCGGCTACGCCCGCTTCGGACTCGTTGAATTCCGGTTCGGCCGGTGCCGTGGGCGGTTCGTCAGGTCGAACCAGGTCGTCAGGTTGCGGCGGTTCGTTCTTTTTTTCGGTATCCGAGCCAGTCGCGGGCACCACATCGTGCATCGAGGCCATGATCAGCTCTAGCCGTTTGGCAACCGATTCCGCGCGTTCGGTCAGGCCTTGCAGTCGCTGCCCAGACTGATCCGAGGCCGCTCGCGCCGCGTCCAGGGATTTTCTCAGCTCTTCCGCCTGGGCGGACAGCACGGAAACCGCCCCGCCGACCCCTTTCTCAAGGTCGGTGAACCGCTTGAGGCGCCGGGCCAGAACGAAACAGTACAAGCCCGCCCCAAGCGCGCCTGCCGCCAGAAGAATGTCCGCAATCAGCTCCAATTTCGCCTCCTAGTTCAACACGAATTCCATGACCAGAACGTCACGCACCCGGCCCTCGCCCACGACCATGCCGATGCGCCGCAGCAAGTGACCGCGAATCCGCACCAACGCCAGCGAGTCCTCGAGGTCCGACAGATCGACTGCGCGCAGATAGCTGTTCATGACATCCACGATTCGGGGTTTCATCGCCTCGACTTCCGAGGCGTATCCGGCCTCGACCTCGAGCTGAGCATGGAATTTCAGGTGCCGCGAATCGCCGGTGGTTACCGCAACGATGACCTCCGGCAGGTCGATGAACTGAACGTTCGGCGCCGCATGGCCGGCGGGGGACTTTTCCGCCGTTTCTTCATGCGAATCTCGGCCCAGCGGCAACAGCCCTGAACTGGTCATAAAGTACCCGCCGGCAGCGCCAGCCAAGGCCAGCACGAGCCCAACGATCAGCCCTGCTTTACCCGATTTTTCAGGGACTTCTGCCTGTTCTGCAGTCGCGTCCGTCATGGCGTCCTCATTCTTGCGTTCGGACACCGTCATAACCCTGCAGGGACTAACCGATTGTTAAGGGCAATCGTCCAAACAAGGGACGAGCCGCACAGAATGTCGGCGAGTCGGAGGTGAGCGTGCAGCAGATCGGAACTGTCTGGGCAAGTTTGGACAGGCGCAAGCAAATCATCGTGGCGGGCGCCGCGATCCTGGTATTCCTGAGTGTTCTGGCCATGTCGCGGCTGGTGACTTCTCCATCGCTGACCCTGTTGTATGCCGGGCTGGAAAGCGGCGCGGCGGGCGACATCGTTCGCGCACTGGATCAACGCGGCGTCGCATATGAGATCCGGGGCGGTTCGATCTATGTGCCAGCCTCCCAGCGGGATGAACTGCGCATGACGCTGGCGTCCGAGGGCCTGCCGGCCAATGGCAATCGGGGCTATGAACTGCTCGATTCGCTCAGCGGGTTCGGCACCACGTCGCAGATGTTTGACGCCGCCTATTGGCGCGCGAAAGAGGGTGAACTGGCCCGCACCATCGTCAGCAGTCCCCATGTCAGCCAGGCGCGGGTGCATATCGCGAACGGGTCGTCCAACCCGTTCCAGCGGTCGGTCGCCCCCACGGCCTCGGTCTATCTTGTGCCGGCTGGCGCCCGGGTGACGGCCGAGCAGGCCAAGGCAATCCGATTCCTGGTCGCCTCGGCGGTGACCGGATTGGCGCCCGAGGATGTTGCGGTGATCGATTCCAACGGCGCGGTCGTCGGCCCGCAAGAGGCCACGGTCGCTGCCGATACGGCCGACGACAAGGCCAAGCAGCTGCGCGAGCGGGTGTTGCGCCTAGTCGAGGCGCGTGTCGGGCCCGGAAATGGCGTGGTCGAGGTGAGCGTCGATACCGTGACCGAGACCGAGTCGATCCGCGAGCGGCGGTTCGATCCCAAGGGCCGCGTTGCCATCAGCACCGATATCGAGGAACGCTCGGACAGCTCGCGCAACCAGTCTTCGGACGTCACCGTGGCGTCGAACCTGCCGGATGGCGATGCCGCCGGCGGGGACGAATCGAACTCGACCGCGACCCAGACCCGCGAGCGTGTGAACTACGAGGTGTCCGAGACCGAATTGGAAGTGCATCGCGCCCCGGGGGCGATCAAGCGCCTGACCGTGGCGGTCATGGTAAACGGCACGCGCACGGTGGATGCGTCGGGAGCGTCGGTGTTCCAGCCGATGCCCGACACCGAGCTTGAGGCCCTGCGCGAACTGGTGGCCTCGGCGGTCGGCTTCGATGCCGAACGCGGGGACGTGATCACGCTCAAGTCGATGGAATTGCCGCAGGTGGAGCCGCAGGGAACCCTGGCCACGGCCTCGATCTGGCAGAACATTCATCTGGACACGATGTCGTTGATCCAGATGGCGGTATTGGCGATCGTGTCGCTGGTGATGGGGCTGTTCGTGATCCGTCCGATCCTGACCACCGCTCCGGTCGCGGCATTGCCGCCGGCGGCCGAGCGGTCGACGGCACCGGATGCCCAATATCTGGTCGGCGAGATCGCCGACGGCCAGGATCAGGATTTCGCGCCGCTTGCCCCGGCCGCCGACCAAGGTGCGGTCCCCGCAATTGCGCAAGCCACGTCCGAGGATGCGGTCGCGCGTCTGCGCAGCATGATCGGCGACAAGCAGGAGGAAACGGTCGAAATCCTGCGCAGCTGGCTTGAGGAAAGCGAGGAGAAGGTGTGATGTCGATAGCCCATCTGCTCGAGGATTTCACCGCCCAGGCCGAAGGCGCCCCGATGCGCCTTCTGGACGAGGAAGCGTTGGAGGAAGAACGGTTCGCAGCCTTTGAAAAGGGATACGGGGCCGGCTGGGAGGACGCGTTGCAGGCTCAGGGGCAGGGCCGGGCTGCCCTGACCGAAGAGTTGCGCGCCGCCTTCGCGGACCTGTCTTTCAGCTATCACGAGGCGCTGACCCGCATGACCTTGTCGCTCGAGCCGATGTTCCAGTCGCTCGTGCAGGTGGTTCTGCCGCAGGCCATCGATCAGGGTTTTGCCGCGCGCGTAGTCGAACAGTTGTGCGAACTGTCACGTGAACAGGTCGCCCAGCCGGTGCACCTGGTCGTGCCTCCGGGCGCGGCCGAGGACGTCTCGGCGCTGTTGCCCGGCGGCATCGACCCCGCACCCAAGGTGGTCGAGGACCCGGCACTGCAGCCTGGACAGGCGCGGTTGCAGGTCGGCACGGCCCGCGCCGAGGTCGATTGCGCGGCGCTGTTGGAGACGATCGCCGCAGCGTTCAACGCGTATGTATTCGAGGCAAAAGAGGCTTTGGCAAATGAGTGAAAACCCGCCCCCCAAACCGGAAAAACACAACCCGTTCGAGACGGTGCCGATCGAAGTGACCGTCTCGGTCGGCCGGGCGCGTCCGTTGGTTCGCGACCTGCTGAACATGGGCGAAAACGCGGTTCTGACGCTGGACAAACGTGTCGAGGATCCGGTCGACCTGTATGTCGGCGATCAACTGGTTGCGCGTGGTCTGCTGGAAGAGATGGAGGGGGAGCATGCCGGCCAGCTTGCCGTGCGCCTGACCGAGATATCGGATTTCAAGACCGGGCTGGGATGATGCACCGCAGATTCTGGCTGATCCTCGCGGTGGTGTTGCTGGCGCCGGCACTGGCTTCGGCCCAGGAGCTGTCGCTGTCTCTGGGCGAGGGCGGCTCGATATCGGCGCGCACGATCCAGTTGATTCTTCTGATCACCGTGCTCAGCCTGGCGCCTGGGCTGGCGATCATGGTCACCTGTTTTCCGTTTCTCGTGACGGTTTTGGCAATTCTGCGGCAGGGGATCGGGCTGCAACAGTCGCCGCCCAACATGCTGATCGTCAGCCTGGCGATGTTCCTGACCTATTTCATCATGGAACCGGTTTTCACACAGGCCTGGGACGACGGAATCCGGCCGATGGTCGAGGAAACGATGGACGTCGAGCCTGCGTTGGAGCGTGCGCTGGTGCCGTTTCGCGAGTTTATGGCCGCGCGGCTGGATGCCGATACGTTCCGGGCGATGGCTGCCCTGCGGCCGAATGGCGAAACGTTGGAGCTGTCGCCGCAGGCGCCTCTGTCGGTGCTGATGCCGTCCTTCATGCTGTCCGAGATCGCCCGCGCGTTTCAGATGGGGTTCCTGATCTTCCTGCCGTTCCTGATCATCGATCTGGTGGTAGCCGCGGTGCTGATGTCGATGGGTATGATGATGGTTCCCCCGGCTACGGTGTCGCTTCCGTTCAAGCTGGCGTTCTTCGTCATCGCCGACGGGTGGTCGTTGATCGCGGGAGCGCTGGTGCGCAGCTACTCGTGAGGCGGAGCGTCACCTCAGGATCGTGAACCGGGCGCGCAACCCCTGTTCGCCGGCCTCGAACCGCAGGGAGCCGCCGTGTTGTTCGGCCACAGTCGCGACGATGGTCAGGCCAAGGCCGAACCCGTCCGACGAGCCGGTGTTGGACCCGCGCCGGAAAGGGGCCATCAGCGCCTCGATATCGGTGACCGTCAGGTCGGTGCCCTTGTCCTCGACGATGACCGTGGCGGTTTCGGCATCGGTCTCCAGCGCAACCCTGGCGTGCCGACCGTATTTCAGCGCGTTGTCGATCAGGTTGGTCAGCGCCCGCCGCAGCGAGATCGGGCGGGCCATCACCAGGATGCGCCGGCTCTCCGGCAGGCTGGCGTGGCCGCGCCGGGACATGAACAAAGAGGAGGCGCCTTCGACTTCGACCGGGGCGATCTGCTGCAGATTCACCGGCAGGTCCATGTCCTGGTAATCGGCCACCAGCGACTCGACCAGCGAGGTCAGTGAGATCTGCCGCGGTTCCTCGACGCTCAACTCCGACCGGGTATAGGTCAGCACGCTTTCGATCATCCCGGTCATCTGGTCGACGTCCGATTCCAGCTTTTCGCGCAGGTCGGGGTCGGGGATCAAGGCCGCGCGCAGCCGCACCCGCGCGGCAGGGGTGCCCAGATCGTGGCTGACCCCCGACAGGACCGTGGCGCGTTTTTCCAGCTGTGCGCGTTCATCCTGAAGATAGTCGTTCACGGCCGAGACGATGTCGCGCAGCTCGGCCGGGCCGGCAATGTCATAGCTTTGGGGACCGCCATGCCGGCGCCGGTCGCGCAGCGCCTGTGCGAAGCGGGCGAAACTGTCGGTGGCATTGCCGATCGATGTGAGGATGGCGGCCAAGGCTACGACCGCCGCCAGGATCGCCGGCAAGCGCAGATCGGTCGGCGCGGCACCGCACCCCCAGACCCGTGTTCCGTCCACCTGCTGCCAAGCACCGCGGCCGTACCGGGCGATCAGGACCGGTTCGCTGCAATAGGTGGCCAGCAGCCGGGTCAGGTTTCCCATTTTCTGCGGACCGGTCTGATCGCTGCCTGAAACGATGTCGGACACCGGATAGACCAGCCGGTCGGACATCACGGCCAGTGTCAATTCGCGCCCACCCAGCGGCGCGGAACTGTCGGTCAGGATCGACAGGTTGGTTACGAAGCGCCGCTCCTGCAGGCCAGGCAGCTGTTCGAACTCGCCGGCCTCTGCCAGCCGTGCGGCCTGCGGAGACAGCGGCGTGGTCTTGATGTCGGGCAGGGCGCCGCGCCCGGTACGCAAATTTTCGTAGACGGCAAACCCGGCTGCGTAGGCCCGGGTCAGGTAACGGTCCCAGTTGCGGGCCGAAGCAAACCACAGCCCGGCCGCCAGCAACCCGGCGGCGAAGGCACTGATGGCCCAGACCCAGCCGAGACTGCGCAGGCGCAGGGTCATGCCTCGTCTTCCACGGCCACGTCGCAGGCAAAGACGTATCCCACCCCGCGCGCGGTGCGCAGCATCTGGGGATCCTTGGGGTTGGCCTCGATCTTGGAGCGCAAACGCCCGACCAGAACATCGATGGCGCGGCCCTGAGCCTCGGGCTTGTCGCCGCTGCCGGTCACGTCCAGCGCAGCGGCGATCTCGTCGCGGGTCAGGGGGATGTGGGGATTGGCCAACAGCACCTTGAGCAGCGCGGTTTCCCGCTGCGAAAGGGACACTTGATAGCCGTCGGGGGCATGCACCTCGTCGCGTTTTCCGTCATAGACCCAGCCGCCGAAGCGGAACGTACGGATCCTTCGGCGATAGGCCAGAGACGGCGTGCGCCGCGCGCGCTGCATCACCGCCCGCACGCGCGCCAGTAGCAGCTGCGGGTTGAACGGCTTGGCGATGTAGTCATCGGCGCCCACTTCGTAGCCGGCCATGCGCTGGTGATCGGCCGACAGGGCCGACACGAAGATGATCGGGACGTCTTGTTCTCGGCGCAGGCGGGCACAGATCTCGACCCCGTTCTCGTCACCCAGCATCACGTCCAGCAGGATCAGGTCGATGCGGCCCGATTTCAGGTGCGCACGCACCTGGTCCTCGGTTGCGGCCGGCAGGGCGATGAACCCGTTCTGCTGAAAGAACTGGGTCAGCATCGACCGGATCTCCGGATCGTCGTCGACAACCAGCAAACGTGGAATGCTCACGTTCGTCCTCCCTGAGTTTCCCTACGACGCTGCCCTCAATTGTAACGGACTGCAACGGATTCAAGATCAACGTAACATGCTGTAACAAAAGCCGGGAAAAATTGCCTCCGGCGCCGGGTTCGGGCCAGATTTTCCGTTGCCTGATGACGGTTTGTTTCCGGTAATATTCGGCATCGCCGCCCAAACGGCGGTATGACATAGGTTCTGGGAGGATACCGAACATGAAACGTTTTGCATTCGCCACGGCGTCGTCGCTGGCCGTTCTGGCCGCGTCCTCGGTCATGGCCGAGCCGCAGGCCGAAGTTCTGCACTGGTGGACATCGGGGGGCGAGGCCAAGTCGGTCGCCGTTCTGCAGGAGGAATTCGCGGCCAATGGCGGCACCTGGACGGACATGCCCGTCGCGGGCGGTGGCGGCGACGCGGCAATGACCGCGCTGCGCGCCCGGGTTCTGGCCGGCAACGCGCCGACCGCGGTTCAACTTAAGGGCCCGGCGATCCAAGAATGGTACGAAGAAGGCGTTCTGGCCGACATCTCGAACGTGGCCGAGGCCGAGGGCTGGGACAAGGTTCTGCCCGCTTCGATCGCGGCGCACATGAAGTGCGAGGGCACCTGGTGTGCAGCGCCGGTGAACGTGCACCGGGTCGACTGGATTTGGGCCAATGCCGACGTGCTGGCGGCCAATGGCATCGAGATGCCGACCACTTGGGACGAATTCAACGCCGCCGCCGAGAAGCTGCAGGCCGCGGGTGTGATCCCGCTGGCCCACGGCGGCCAGGCCTGGCAGGACGCGACCGTGTTCGAAACGGTCGTTCTGGGCCTTGGCGGCCCCGAGTTCTACAACAAGGCGCTGGTCGAGCTGGACGCCGAGGCGCTGACCTCGGACACGATGGTCAAGGTGTTTGACCAGATGCGCACTCTGCGTGGTTTCGTTGACGAGAACTTCTCGGGCCGCGACTGGAACCTGGCCACCGCCATGGTCATGAACGGCGAGGCCGCCTTCCAGATCATGGGTGACTGGGCCAAGGGCGAATTCCTGGCTGCAGGCAAGGAACCGGGCAAGGATTTCCTGTGCGCCTCGACCCCCGGCGACGGATATCTGTACAACGTAGACAGCTTTGCCATGTTTGACGTGGAAGGTGACGACAAGCGCGCCGGGCAGGAATTGCTGGCCAAGCTGATCGTCGCGCCCAAGTTCCAGGAAGTGTTCAACCTGAACAAGGGGTCGATCCCGGCCCGGACCGACGTATCGCTGGACAAGTTCGACATGTGCGCCAACATCTCGGCCGAAGACATGACGACCTCGTCCGAGAACGGCTCGCTGCTGCCGTCCTATGCCCACGGTATGGCGCTGCGCGGGTCGCAGGCCGGTGCGATCACCGACGTGGTGACCGCGCATTTCAACTCGGACATGTCCTCGCAAGAGGCCGTGCAACAACTGGCTGACGCAGTGGCCAACAGCTACTGATCTCCAACCCGCCCTGCCCCCATGCACGGGCAGGGCACCTTTCTCCCCGGAGGCTCAAATGTCGGAATGGCTGGAAAACCACCTGCCCAAGGTGGTGCTGGCACCCTCGTTCATCGCCGTATTGATCTTTGTCTACGGTTTCATCGGATGGACGGCCTGGGTATCGCTGACCCGCTCGAAATTGCTGCCGAAATACGAGATCAAGGGCTTCGTGCAATACGAACGCCTGTTCGACTCGCCCCGCTGGGACACGGCAATCAACAACCTGTACATCTTTGGCGCGCTGTTCATCGTGATCGCGATGGTGCTGGGCCTGGCGCTGGCCATCCTGCTGGATCAGAAGATCCGCGTCGAAGGGTTCATCCGCACGATCTACCTGTACCCGATGGCGCTGTCGATGATCGTCACCGGCACCGCGTGGAAATGGATCCTGAACCCCGGTCTGGGGATTGAAGCCACCGTTCGGGGCTGGGGGTTTGAAAACTTCACCTTCGACTGGCTGGTGAACCCCGATTTCGCGATTTATACGATCGTGATGGCGGCGGTCTGGCAAAGCTCGGGCTTCGTGATGGCGCTGTTCCTGGCCGGGCTGCGCTCGGTCGATGGCGAGATCATCAAGGCCGCGCAGGTCGACGGCATCCCCACCTGGCGGATCTACACGGCAATCATCATCCCGTCGATGGCGCCGATCTTCCTGTCGGCCTTCATCGTGCTAGCCCACCTTGCGATCAAGAGTTTTGACCTGGTCATCGCCCTGACCGGCGGCGGCCCCGGCTATGCCACCGATCTGCCGGCCACCTACATGTACGCCATGGCGTTTTCGCGGGGCGACATCGGCCAGGCGGCGGCGTCGGCGATGATCATGATGCTGGTCGTCTTTGCGATCGTGGTTCCTTACCTTTACTCAGAACTGAGGGCGAAAAATGACTGATCTGTCGATGCCCCGAACCCGTGCGCAGGGCACGGCCGGCAAGACCGCGCTGCGCTGGCTGCTGTATGTCCTGCTGGGCCTGTTCGCGCTGTATTACCTGATGCCGCTGTTCGTGATGGTCACGACCTCGCTGAAAAGCCTCGAGGAGATCCGCACCGGCAGCCTGATCGCACTGCCCCGCGACGTCACGCTCGAGGCGTGGAAAACCGCCTGGTCCAGTGCCTGCACTGGGATTCAGTGCGAAGGGTTGCGGCCCTATTTCTGGAACTCGGTGCTGATCGCGGTGCCGGCGGTGATCCTGTCGACCCTGCTGGGCGCGCTGAACGGGTATGTCGTGGCGCAGTGGCGGTTCCGCGGGGCCAACATCATCTTTTCGCTGATGCTGTTTGGCTGCTTCATCCCGTTCCAGGTTGTGCTGCTGCCGATGGCGCGGCTGCTGGGGCTGATGGGGCTTGCGGGCACCATTCCGGGCCTGATCTTCGTCCACGTGATCTATGGGCTGGGCTTCACCACGCTGTTTTTCCGCAATTACTATGTCACCATTCCGGCCGAGCTGACCAAGGCGGCGCGGGTGGATGGGGCCGGGTTCCTGCGGATCTTTTGGTCGATCTTCCTGCCGCTGTCGCTGCCCATCATAGTGGTGACGGTGATCTGGCAGTTCACCCAGATCTGGAACGACTTCCTGTTCGGCGTTTCGTTCAGCCAAGCGGGCACGCAGCCCGTGACCGTGGCACTCAACAACATCGTCAACTCAACCACCGGCGTCAAAGAATACAACGTCGACATGGCAGCCGCGATCATCGCGGGGTTGCCGACGCTGCTCGTCTATGTCGTTGCCGGCAAGTATTTCATCCGCGGCCTGACCGCCGGTTCCGTGAAGGGATAACCCATGGCTCCCATCCTCGATATCAAAAACCTGTACAAGAATTACGGCGCAACCGAGATTCTCAAGGACATCAACATCTCGATCGAACCGGGCGATTTCCTGGTGCTGGTCGGGCCGTCGGGCTGCGGCAAGTCGACCCTGCTGAACTGCATCGCCGGGCTCGAGCCGATCTCGGGCGGGACGCTGTCGATCGGCGGCAAGGACATGACCCATGTCAGCCCCAAGGACCGCGACATCGCGATGGTGTTCCAGTCTTACGCCCTGTACCCGACCATGTCGGTGGCCAAGAACATCACCTTCGGCATGAAGGTGCGCGGGGTCGATCAGGCGACACAAGACGCCAAGCTGAAAGAGGTCGCCGCGCTTCTGCAGATCGAGCCGTTGCTGAACCGTCGCCCCAGCCAATTGTCGGGTGGCCAGCGGCAACGTGTGGCGATGGGCCGGGCGCTGGTGCGCGACCCCAAGCTGTTCCTGTTCGACGAACCGTTGTCGAACCTCGACGCCAAGCTGCGGGTCGAGATGCGGACCGAGATCAAGAAGCTGCATCAGACGCTGGATGCCTCGATCGTCTATGTGACCCATGATCAGATCGAAGCGATGACCCTGGCCACCAAGATCGTGGTGTTGAAGGGCGGCGTGGTGCAGCAGATCGGCACCCCGGCCGAGATCTACAACCGCCCCGCCAACCTGTTCGTGGCCGATTTCATGGGGTCGCCGGCAATGAATTTGATCCCGGCGCGGGTCCAGCGCAACGGGACCGGCACGCAGGTCGCAATCGCGCGTGCGGGGGGCGATCCGATCGTGCTGACGGACACGCGCGATCTGCACCTGCCTGAAGAGGTGATCCTGGGCCTGCGCCCCGAGGACATCGCCGAGGCCGGGTTCCGCGCCGGCGCCGGCGTGCAGGAGGCTGCCTGCCTGGTCGATATGGTCGAGCCGGCGGGGGCGGACACCTATGTCGTTTCGGAACTGGGCGGCAAACAAGTGACCGCGCGTCTGCATGCCGAAACCAGCGCCAGGGCCGGGCAGATGCTGAACCTGGCCTTTGACATGAGCAAGGTGTCGTATTTCGCCAAGGACACGGGCGAGCGGCTGAACTGAGCCGCTTATTCGGGCACGAAAATGCCGCGCATACCGGATGCGCGGCATTTTTGCGGTTCGGTCCGGCGGGGTCAGCCGGTGGTTTTCAGGTCGCGGATCAACTGATCCAGATTACCCTTGCGGGCATCCAGCATCGCGCCGATCTCGGTGCGCTCGGTCAGCAGCAGGTTCACCCCTTCGATGAACATGTTGTAAAACTTGTCGCGGCCCGATTTGTCCGACACCAGGAAGGTTACCTCGAACGGGGCTTCGCCGCGCAGCTTGACGGTGCTGCGCACCTCGTATCCGGCCTTGATCTTGCGGGCCGATTTCACAGTGACCTGACCGCCGATGAACTCGCGGAACCGGCGGCCATATTTGCGCGAGATATAGCCCTGGAACGCTTTGGTGAATTCGCGCAGTTGCGCTTGGCTGGCGCTGCGCGCATCCGCCCCCAGCGCATAGCGCGCCATGATCGGCACATCGGCGTATTGCACGAAGATCTTCTCGAAATCGCGCAGCATCGCGCTTTCGGATTTGCCCGATTCGATGACGCGGTTGATCTCGGCCACCACCTTATCGACCAAGACCTTGGCCGATGCCTCGGTCAGGGCCAGCGCGGGCAGGGGAAGGGTGGCTGCCGCCACGCCGGCCAGGGCGGTGGAGACGAAACCGCGGCGGGTCAATGTTTCATTCGGCATAGGGGTCCTCGTAGGGGTCAAGATAGGCGTCCGCGGCCGGATCGCCATCAAGGTCGGCATAGGGGTCCGAGTACAGATCCAGATAGGTATCTTCATCGTCGCGTGCCAGTTCGAACCGGCGGTTCTGCAGATAGATCAGGCGCGCCTGCGCATAGCTGTCGGCGCTTTCATAGAGGATAGAATCGACAGTGTCCGAGAACCTGCCCCGATCGCCCATACGGCGCACGACCTCGGCATAGAGGCCTAGGTTGTCGGCTGGGCGGGTCGGCGCCAGGTCGATCGGGTTGGTGAACAGGTTCACCACCACGCCGACCGCGTCGCGCGTGGTGGACGGGCCGTAGAAGGGCAGCTCGACATAGGCGCCCTCGCCGAAACCCCAGACATGCAAGGTTTCGCCGAAATCGGTATCGACCTGCGGCAGGTTCAGCTCGTCCGCCGGTTTGGACAGGCCGAACCCACCGACAGTTGAGTTGATCACGAAGCGCAGCAGGGCGTTTCCGGACTGTTTCAGATTGCCCTGAAGCAGGTAATCGACGGCCTGCCCGGGCAAGGTGATGTTCTCGGCGAAGTTGTTGAAACTGGTCACCATCGGGTCGGGCACGATCTTGACATAGCCCTTGGACGCCGGGCGGAACAGAAATCGGTCCACGCCCAGGTTGAACTTGTGTATGCCCCGATTGGTTTTTTCGTAGGGGTCGAAAACCTCGCCCCGCGTCGCGGCATCCTGTGGCTGGCTGGCGCAAGCCGACAGCACCGCCAAAAACGCGGCAAGGGCGACATGTCTGAAACGGATCCGGCTCGACACGGTCTCATTCACTCCCGTTCGCCCGGATGTAAGGCAACCGGACACTCAATCAATACTCTTGGCCTGTTCGCACCGGCCCAATTCTCCGGCAGATAGTTGCTTTCTGCCCGAAATGAAACTCCTAGCGTGTTACCTGCGCACATCCGCAAGGTAAAGTGGCCGGCGTTCAACACCTCGGGGACAAGAGAAAACGCGCCGTTTCGCAGACTGGCGGGGAAATGACGGTTTTGCGTCTTTTCGCGAATCCCGTTCCCGGTTAGCGTCCCGAAAACAGACCGGAAGTTGAGGACAAGAACATGAGCATCGCGGCAAAACTGGAATCCATGGGCGTGACCCTGCCGGACGCCCCGGCGCCGGCGGCCAATTACGTGCCGTTCGTGCGGGTAGGCAACATCGTTTATGTCTCGGGCCAGATCTCGAAGGACGATGCGTTGATCACCGGCAAGCTGGGCGCCGATATGGATGTCGCGGCCGGTGCGGCGGCGGCCCGGGTCTGTGCCATCAACCTGCTGGCCCAGGTCAAGGCGGCCTGCGGCGGGGACATCGACAAGCTGGTGCGTGTGATCAAGCTGACCGGTTTCGTGAACTCGACCGCCGATTTCACCGACCAGCCGCAGGTGATCAACGGCGCGTCCGATTTCCTGGTCGAGGCGCTGGGCGAGGCGGGCCGCCATTCGCGTTCGGCCGTCAGCGCCGCGTCGCTGCCGCTGGGCGTCGCGGTTGAGATCGAAGGGATTTTCGAGATCCAATGACACCGTCTCTGCCTCGTGTGTTCATGGGCGCGCCGATTGCGCATCGGGCGCTGCATGACATTCGCCAGACCCGCCCGGAAAACAGCCGGGCGGCCATCCGGGCCGCCATTGCTGCGGGCTACGGGATCGAGATTGACCTGCAGATGACGTCGGACGGCCATGCCATGGTTTTCCACGACTATGACCTGACGCGCCTGACCGGCCAGTCCGGCGCGATCCAGCAGATCACCCGGGCCGAGGCCGCGGACCTTCCGCTGCTGCACGGGGACGAGGGGATCCCCTCGCTTGAGGAAGTTCTGCAACTGGTGGCGGGCCGCGTGCCGTTGCTGATCGAGTTCAAGGATCAGCACGGTGCGATGGGGCCTTTGGACGGGCGGCTGGAACGGGATGCGGTCGCGCTGCTGAAGTCCTATGACGGTCCGGTCGCGCTGATGTCGTTCAACCCCAACTCCGTGGCCGAGCTGGCCCGGCTGGCGCCGGAGATTCCGCGTGGGCTGACGACCTGTTCCTACAAGCCCGAAGTCGAGCATCTGCCGGCCGAGGTCTGCGACCACCTGCGCGACATCCCCGATTTCAACCGGGTTGGCGCCAGCTTCATCAGCCACGAGGTGCAGGACCTGGCCCGACCCCGCGTCGCCGAGTTGAAGGCGCAAGGCGTGCCGATCCTGTGCTGGACGGTGCGCTCGGCCGAACAGGAGGCCGAGGCGCGAAAGGTGGCCGACAACGTGACCTTCGAAAACTATCTGGCCGCCATTCCGGGTTGAACCCGGCTGCCGGCGTCACAGATAGTTCAGGGGGACGCAGGAGGGCACATGGACCAGTCACAGATCGAGATCCGGGTTCTGTCGACGCTGGATCAGATCCCGGCGGCCGAATGGGACAGTTGCGCCTGCCCCGAGGCCGCCGACGGCACCCGCCCGCTGGACCCGTTCACCACGCACCGGTTCCTGCGCGCGCTGGAAGACAGCGGATCGGTCGGGCGGGGCACAGGCTGGCAGCCGCAATACCTGACCGCCTATCTGGACGGCCTGCTGATCGGGGCCGCGCCGATGTATGCCAAGTCGCACAGCCAGGGCGAATACATCTTCGATCACAGTTGGGCCCATGCCTATGAAAATGCGGGCGGGCGGTATTACCCCAAATTGCAGATCGCGGTGCCGTTCACCCCGGCCACCGGACGGCGGTTCCTGACGCGGCCCGGCTATGACGGGATCGCCATTTCGGCGCTGGTGCAGGGGGCGGTGCAACTGGCCGCCGACAACCGCCTGTCTTCGCTGCACGTCACCTTCTGCACCCAGGCCGAGGCGCTGGCCGGGCAGCAGATGGGCCTGCTGGCGCGCGATTCGCAGCAGTTTCACTGGCTGAACGATGGCTATGCCGATTTCGACGATTTCCTCGCCGCCCTGTCCTCGCGCAAGCGCAAGAACATCCGCAAGGAAAGGGCGCAGGCCAACGCCTTCGGCGGCGAGATCCGAACCCTGACCGGCGCCGATCTGCGCCCCGAACACTGGGACGCGTTCTGGGAATTCTATCAGGATACCGGCGCGCGCAAGTGGGGCTCGCCCTATCTGACGCGGCAATTCTTTGACATCGTTCACGAAACCATGGCCGATGACGTCGCGCTGGTGCTGGCCGAGCGGGGCGGATACCCGGTGGCCGGCGCGCTGAACTTCATCGGGCGCAAAACCTTGTTCGGGCGCTATTGGGGCTGCACCGAACATCACCCCTGCCTGCATTTCGAACTGTGCTACTATAGGGCGATCGACTTTGCCATCGCGCAGGGGCTGGCCCGCGTCGAAGCTGGCGCGCAAGGCGAACACAAGCTGGCGCGCGGCTATCTGCCCACGCGCACGCACAGCCTGCACTGGATCGCCGATCCCGGCTTCGCGGACGCCGTCGCGCGGTACCTCGAGGCCGAAGCTCGCGCGGTAGGGGAAGAGATCGAGATTCTGACGGATTACGGCCCGTTCAGAAAAGCCAACCCGGAGGAACGGCAATGAGCGAACTTCTGTCCACCGAGACCCGCGGCCCGCTGCTGGACCCGCTGTTCAGGAACGGCTGGACCATGGTCGAGGACCGCGACGCGATCACCAAGACCTTCATCTTCGACGATTTCGTCGATGCCTTTGGCTGGATGACCAAGGTGGCTATCTTTGCCGAAAAGTGGAACCACCACCCCGAATGGTCCAACGTCTATCGCACGGTCGAGGTGGTTCTGACCACCCATGACGTGGGCGGCCTGTCGTCTCAGGACGCCAAGCTGGCGCGCAAGATGGACAGCCTGCTCTAGCCGCGGTCGCCGCGCGACCCCATTCCGCCGGCCAGCAGGGCAACCTCACCCAGCCGCTGGAACTCGGCCGGGGTCACGGTGCCATCGCTGACATCTATTTCGCGCGGAATACCTGTGGTGCGGTTGCCCACCATCCGAACGCTGCGCGCGGCCGGATTGATGTCGAGGCAGCGCGTCTGATAGCAGGTCAGACCCGATGTGTTGATCTGGATGCGGGCCTGCCCGTCGAGGCCGGTAACGACAGGAGACTGAGGCACCTCGCAGGCGGTCAGAGCGACCATGGCGCCGATCCCAGCCAGTGTTTTCATGTAGGCCATCAAGATCCTCCTTGCCGTTTATCCGGCCATTTGCAAACGCCCGGGCGGGCGCCTGCGGTTGGGTTTCCTTTTAGCGGTCAGATAACCGCCAGCAGGCCTTCTCCGGCCGAAATCTCGCAGGCACCGGGGCTTTCCTCGAGGTTCAGCGCCACGACCTTGCCGTCTTCGACCAGCATCGCATAGCGCTTGGAGCGCGCGATCAGGCCGGCGGGCGGGGCGTCGAAATCCATGCTGATCGCCTTTGTGAATTCCGAGGCCGGATCGGCCAGCATGGTCAGCCCTGCCGCGGTCGCACCCGTGGCCTCGCCCCAGGCCTTCATCACGAAGGGGTCGTTGACCGACACGCAGATGATCTCGTCAACGCCCTTGGCCGCGAACTGGTCCTTGGTGCGCATGAAGCTGGGGACATGGGCCGAGTGGCAGGTGGGGGTGAACGCGCCGGGCACGGCAAAGATCACCACCTTGCGGCCCTTGACCTTGCTGGAGAGCCGCACCTCTTCCGGTCCGTTTTCGCCCATCTGGATCAGGGTTGCTTCGGGCAGGGTGTCGCCGGTTGAAATCATCTTCATGCTCCTGTCGTTTGAAATTGCAAACTCGCTCCTTGCCGCAATATAGGTGGGCGGGTGGCACAAGCCACGGGAAATCGACAGGGGGCGGACCAGATGAGCCATATCGTCGTGATCGGAGCCGGACAGGCGGGGTCGTCACTGGTGGCCGGGCTACGCAAGGGCGGGTTTGACGGGGCGATCACCCTGATCGGGGCTGAGCCCGTGCTGCCCTATCAGCGCCCGCCGCTGTCCAAGGCCTACCTGCTGGGCGAGATGGAGCTGGAACGGCTCTACCTGCGCCCCGAGAGTTTCTATGCCGAAAACAACATTACCCTGCGGCTGGGTCAGCAGGTGACGGCGATCGACCCGGCCGCCAAGACCGTGACCATCGGCGACGAGGTGATCTCCTACGACCAGCTTGCCCTGACCACCGGTTCGCATCCGCGCTGCCTGCCCGCCGCGATCGGCGGAGACTTGGAGGGCGTGCATGTGGTGCGCACGCTGGCCGATGTGGACGTGATGGCCCCCGCCGTGATCGAAGGCGCTCGGGCGCTGATCGTGGGCGGCGGCTATATCGGGCTCGAGGCCGCAGCCGTCTGTGCCAAGCGCGGCGTGCAGGTGACGCTGGTCGAGATGGCCGACCGCATCCTGCAGCGTGTCGCCGCGCCCGAGACCAGCGACTATTTCCGCGCGCTGCACGGCACCCATGGCGTGGACATCCGAGAAGGCGTCGGGCTGGAACGGATCACCGGTGAGAATGGCAAGGTCACCGGCGCGGTGCTTGGCGACGGGACGGAACTGGCGGTTGATTTCGTGGTGGTTGGCGTGGGCATCACCCCGGCCACCGAACTGGCCGAGATGGCCGGCCTTGCCATCGAGAATGGCATCAAGACCGACGCGCAGGGCCGCACCTCTGCCCCCGATATCTGGGCGGCGGGCGATTGTGCCTCGTTCCCCTACAAGGGCCGACGCATCCGTCTGGAAAGCGTGCCCAATGCGATCGACCAGGCCGAGGTGGTGGCGCAGAACATGCTGGGCGCGGGCAAGGATTACGTGGCCACGCCCTGGTTCTGGTCGGACCAGTATGACGTGAAGCTGCAGATCGCCGGGCTGAACACGGGCTATGACCACGTCGTCACCCGCAAGGGCGAGGGGGCGACCACCTCGTTCTGGTATTACCGGGGCGATCAGTTGCTGGCGGTGGACGCGATGAACGACCCGCGCGCCTACATGGTCGGCAAGCGCCTGATCGACGCGGGCAAGACCGCCGATCCGGCGGTGGTGGCCGACCCCGCAGCGGATCTGAAGCCGCTGCTCAAGGCGTGAGGATCATCGCCGGAGATTTCCGGGGCCGGGCGCTGGCCTCGGTCGGCAAGGGGGACGCGGGTGCGCATCTGCGCCCCACCACCGACCGGGTGCGCGAAAGCCTGTTCAACGTGCTGAACCACCTGGTCGACTTCGATAGGCTGCGGGTGCTGGACCTGTTCGCCGGCACTGGTGCCTTGGGGCTCGAGGCGCTGTCGCGCGGTGCGGCGCATGTCACCTTGGTTGATGATGGGCGGGTGGCGCAGGGGCTGATCCGCAAGAATATCGACCTGACCCGCAGCGCCGACCGCACCGCACTGATCCGCCGCGACGCGACACGGCTGGGCGACAATCCCGGGGAACCTTTCGACCTAATCTTCCTCGATCCGCCCTATGGCAAGGGAATGGGCCAAAAGGCGCTTGCCGCGGCGCTCAAGGGCGGCTGGCTGGCCGATGACGCGCTGGTGGTCTGGGAAGAGAACGCCCTGATGGCCCCGCTCGAGGGCTTCACGCTGCACGATGCGCGCAAATACGGCGACACCCATATCTCGCTGATGTGGCGGGGCTGAACCGCCCTTTTTTGGACCCGGGGCCGCGCCGTGCTATGTTGCGGGTCATGGACCACGCCATGCCCATTTTCCCGCTGGTTCCCGCGCAAAGCGCCGAGGCCACGACCGGACCCGAACCCAAACCGCGCCGCGCGCCCGTCTTCATCCAGGACGCGGTGACGCCATGGGGGCAAGAGACGCTGTTGCTCGCCCTATGGCGCGCGCAGCAGGATCAAGATCAGTAGGTCGGGTGGAACTTGCCGCCCGGTGACAGGGTAAAGATCTCGACCCCGTCCGCGGTCACACCCACTGAATGCTCGAACTGCGCCGACAGCGACTTGTCGCGGGTCACGGCCGTCCAGTCATCGGCTAGGGTCTTGGTCTCGGGGCGGCCCAAGTTCACCATCGGCTCGATGGTGAAGAACATGCCCTCTTCCAGAACCGCGCCGGTGCCCGGGCGGCCGTAATGCAGCACGTTCGGCGGCGCGTGGAACACCCGGCCCAGCCCGTGCCCGCAGAAATCGCGCACCACGCTCATGCGGTGCGATTCAACGTAGGACTGGATGGCATGGCCGATATCACCAAAGGTGTTGCCCGGCTTGACCATCTCGATCCCTTTGAACAGGGCGTCATGAGTCACCTGGATCAGCCGCTCGGCCTTTCGCGGCAGCTTGCCTGCCACATACATGCGGCTGGTGTCTCCGAACCAGCCATCGACGATCACCGTCACGTCGATGTTCAGGATGTCGCCATCCTTCAGCTTCTTCTCGCCCGGGATCCCGTGGCAGACCACGTGGTTCACGCTGATGCAGCTGGCGTGCTGATAGCCCTTGTAGCCGATGGTGGCCGACTTGGCGCCGGCATCCTCGACCATCCGGGTGATGATCCGGTCGATCTCGCCCGTGGTCTGGCCCGGAAAGACATGCTCGGCGATGTCATCCAGAATCCGCGCCGCAACCGCCCCTGCCGCGTGCATGCCGGCAAAGTCAGCCTGTTCGTAAATGCGGATGCCGTCCTTCGTCAGGCGGCCACGATGTTCCTTCATCAACGCGGGGCTCCAATTGTTGCGCGCGATACCCTCTTTACGCTGCTTGTGCAGAAAGTGCCAGAGGGCGCACGGTCGCGAGCGTCAGAGTTTGTTGCCGATCCAGACGCCTTTGGGCGTGATTTGGGTCGCATAGACCAGCCGTTCAACCCCTTTCGCTGCCGCAGCGTCAAATTGCGCCGCATAGGCCGGGTCGATATCGGCGGCCAGCTCGAACCGCGCGCAGTCGGTGCGCTGCACCAGATACAGCATGACGGCTCGGTGCCCGGCCTCCGCCATCGCCGCCAGTTCGCCCAGATGCTTGGTGCCGCGTGCGGTCACGCTGTCGGGAAATTCGGCCAGACCGGGCTGGCGCGACAGGGTCACGCTTTTCACTTCGACATAGGCGTCCGGCAATCCCGCCTCGGTCAGCAGGAAATCGACGCGGCTGTTTTCGCCGTATTTCACCTCGGGCCGGACGGTGCCATAGGCGGCCAGTTCGGGGATCTCGCCCGCCTCAAGCGCGGGCCGCAGCGCGCGATTGGGCACCGAGGTATCGACCCCGGTGAAATGGCCGTTCTCGTGCTCGACCAGCCGCCAGCCGAATTTCAGTTTCTTCCTGGGGTCGTCATTGGGTTCCAGCCAGATTTTCATGCCCGGCTCGGCCAGTCCCATCATCGAACCGGGATTGGCGCAATGGGCCGTCACCTCGCGCCCGTCCTCCAGTACGCAATCGGCCAGAAAGCGTTTGTAGCGGCGGATCAGGCGGGCGGGAACAAGAGGGGTTTGAAAGCGCATGGTTACGGGCCTATACCTGCCTCAAATGTCGATCAAGAGGAGAGCGCGCCATGCCCAACCCAACCGCCGCAATGCTGGTGATCGGGGATGAAATCCTGTCGGGCCGCACCCGCGACGCGAACATGCACTTTCTGGCGCAGGAATTGACCAAGCATGGCATCGACCTGAAAGAGGTCCGCATCGTCAGCGATGACGCCGAGGCCATCGAAACCGCCGTCAAGGCGCTGTCGCAGGCCTATGACCATGTGTTCACCAGCGGGGGCATCGGCCCGACCCATGACGACATCACCGCCGATTGCATCGCCCGCGCCTTCGGGGCCCATATCGACGTGCGCGATGATGCCCGTGCCCTGCTGCAGGCGCACTACGACCAGGCCGGGTTGGAGCTGAACGCCGCACGGCTGCGCATGGCGCGCATCCCCGATGGCGCGACGCTGATCGACAACCCGGTCTCGACCGCGCCGGGATTTACCCTGGGCAACGTCCACGTGATGGCCGGGGTGCCCTCGGTGTTCCGGGCGATGGTGGCCAGCGTGCTGCCCACCCTGACCGGAGGCAAGCCATTGTTGTCGCAGACCCTGCGCGTAGACCGGGGAGAGGGCGACATCGCCACCAATCTGTCGGCCCTGGCGCAGGATTTCGACGACCTGTCGATCGGTTGCTACCCGTTTCAGATCAACGGCGTGTTCGGCGCCAACGTGGTGGTGCGCGGCACCGACGGCGCCCGTATCGACGCCGCCATCACCCGCCTGGCAAGGGAGCTTGACCTGTGAGGCCCGACTGGGCCGCCGTCGTCGACGGCACATGGCCCGCCGCGCGGTACACGCAACTGGGTCCTTTCCTGCTGCGCGAAGGGCTGGGGGGCGGCTCGCGCGTGTCCGCGGCCAGCCGTATCGGCCCGGTCACCCCGCCGGATATCGACGCGGCCGAGGCGGCCATGCAGGCGATGGGCCAGAAACGCATCTTTTGCCTGCGCCCGGGTGATGAGGCACTGGACGAAATGCTGGCTGCGCGGGGCTATGAGATCCTCGATCCGGTCAACATCTATGCCTGCCCGGTCGCGCGGCTGACCGAGCAGCCGGTGCCGCCGGTGACCGTCTTTACCCTGTGGGAGCCGCTGGCCATCATGCGCGAGATCTGGGCGCAGGGGGGCATCGGCCCCGAACGCCTTGCGGTGATGGAGCGCGCCTCCGGCCCCAAGACCGGCCTGTTGCTGCGCCACCGCGATCAGCCGGCGGGCACCGCCTTCGTGGCCATCCATGACGGCATCGCCATGCTGCATGCGCTCGAGATCGTGCCGGCCCATCGCCGGCAGGGGCTGGGCCGCTGGGCGATGCGCGCCGCGGCCTTTTGGGCGCTGGACAATGGCGCCCATACCCTTAGCGTGATCTGCACCAAGGCGAATGAGGGGGCCAACGCGCTCTACCGCTCTCTGGGGATGGAACACGTCGGAGAGTACCATTACCGCCAGCTGGTCTAAGAGGAGAACGACTGCAGTGACCGACACCGACATGCCCACCGCGCTGAACCTGCCGATGGTGGACCCGCTGCCGCTTGAAACGCAGAAGTACTTTGACATCTGCACCGAAAAGCTGGGCATGATTCCCAACGTGCTGAAGGCCTATGCCTTTGACATCGACAAGCTGAATGCCTTCAC